>JBBJJH010000028.1 GCA_037623315.1 Halanaerobiaceae bacterium ANBcell28 | reverse complement strand
GAAATTGCAAGCTTTAACATGATTAAGGATTCATGTTATGAATTATTCAGGTTAATATTGTTTGTTCCAGTGGATATCCCAACATTAAAATTAGGGTAAATTTCTCTTATTAATTTATTAATATGTTTATATAATTTTTCCTTAGCAATAGTTTTTTTTCCTCGTCTATATTTCCCAGGAGGTTTAATTTTATGTTTATCATTTAATCTAAATTGAATTGATCCTAATATTATGTCCATGCATTGCTGAATATCATGTTTATGTGAATCTATTTCAGTTATATCTTCCTTTCTAATCTTTACAGTTAAATTATCAAAGATAGAGTTATATTGCAGGTTATAAATAAAATCTTTAAATCTGTTATTTTTTTCTTTTGTATCTGGAAGCTTATCAAAGTAGAAACTTAAATATATTAGTTCATCGATATCACACTCTTGAAAACCAAAGGCATGCTTTAAAAATTGATAGTACAATATAAAAAATTCATCCTCTTGCTGTTCATTTGTTAAACTGGTTGGTATTCTGCAATTTTGAGTAAACATTATTCTAATTTTTATTTTATTTTCATTAATATATTTAAAAAAGAAGGAGATGATTTCCTTGTACTTATCTAAGTAATTAGCTGTAACTTTAGACCACTTTATTTCTCCTTTAAAATTTAATTCGTCTTTTTTTGATTCTAATTTATTATTAATCATATCAAAATAATCTTTTGAAACTAAAGCTGCTCCATAAAAATTGCTATAATACTTTCCCTTTTTAATAGATTCATCAGAGTATATAATAAACTCCATTGTTTACCACCATACTTTCTCGCCATTAGTTCTTTTTAAAACTTATGTTTTTAATTATAAAGAGTTTAGTATTTTATGTCAAATTAAATTTGATATTGACAAACTAAATAAATTGTGATAATAAACATGCATTAAAAAGGATTAATTTGTATAAATGAAGGAACAAGAAATGACCTTTTCATCTTTACCATCTCGAAACCTAATGACTATCATATTGCCAGTTCCTATTAGCCATCTTCAGATAAGCAATAACATTACTAAACTGACCAGTTTCCACTAGAGTAGTATTATCTAGTTGAGCTGCTAAATAATCATACAAAGCTATTCCTCTACCACCAGTGATATGTATAAGGTCTAACTTCCAGACGTTCCATAATAAACTAACGTCACTAATAATATTTTGAGATGTCAGCTGAAAAGCTTTTTCTATGAGGGGGGTATAGACCTATTTCTTCACCTTTAATAGTTATTTTTCTTTCTCTAACTATCTGATCCAGTTTATAAAGAGGTGTAGTTATACCAATAGGGTCTTCGTAAGAAAAAATGGAAAGGATATAAATATTATAGGAAAACTTCCCTAAAGATTTAATCAGGAATGTGAATGAATCTATGAAAAATAAATAAACGAAAAAGATTAGGAAGATGGATTTCTTTAAATTTTTTAGTTGTTTTAAACATTGTTTTTTTAATAAAGGATTTTTTACTTATTAATAGAAATTTGAAGTAGGTTACAATTATAAGTTATAAGGGAGGATCTCAGAATGGCTGAGTTTTTGACTACAGTAGGTACATCTTATCATATAGAAAATATTATAAAATCATCAAAAGTATTTTTAGTTTTGGTTAGTCCTTATTTAAAAATAAATAATGTTTTGTTGGAAAGACTAGTGGATACTGATAGTAGGGGAGTAAATATAACAATCATATATGGTAAAGAAAATTTATTGGGAAGAGAAAGAGAAAAGCTTGATAAACTAAATAATCTCAATATATACTTTGCCAGTAATTTGCATGCAAAATGTTATTTCAATGAAAAAGATGCAATTATAAGTTCTATGAATCTATATGAATTTTCCGAGAGAAATAATAGAGAGATGAGTGTTTTGATTAATAGTAGAAAAGAAAAAATTATATATAAAGAAATTATAGAGGAAATTGAATCCATTAAAAATAACTCTGTAGTAGAACAACAGTGTTTAAGGAAAGAAACTAAAAATTCAACAAATGATTTAAGCCGAGAAGAAAAAAGAGAAGTGTTTTTAAGTCAATATTTTTCTAAACTTTCTGAAGAATATCCTAATTATAATTCAAACAAGGGGAATGAAGAGATTACAGTTTGTAATTTTCCTTTTTTTGGTGTTAAATTAACTATAGATTATATATTAACATTTGATTTTAATAAATCTACTTATGAATTAAAAGGGATACGTGATAGGCTTATAGGTAATTTATTATCACGAATGGAATCTTATAGATGTTATTGGAATGCTAATCGATATAATATAAGAATATATCCAGCGGATGGTTATGATATGGGTTTTCGAGGAGAAGAGTTAGTTAAAAGAGTGGAATACTTTTTTAATGCTATGGAAATAACAAAGCAATTTCTGTTTGAATATAAGATTTATTTTAAATAAATATACATATATGATTTGAAGAATTGAATAATATATATAAATAACTGGTTTTGTATTAATAAATTACATCAAGGATATCATTATATTGATTTAAATGAGAAAGAGAAGAAACTTAGTAGGTTGTTTTTAAATATCTTAGAATCTGAGAATATGGTTTATGCTTAAAATTAAGATGCCCATCTGCATCAAATAAAAACCCATAAAGAAATAAAACTAATCAATAGATTTTCCTTGTTAATGCAGGAAAATCTATTTTTTTGGATAATATAATAAGTAACACTTAAATTGGCCCGATTTTTAAAGGAGATGTATAAATCAATGAATAAAGAATTACAATATAGCACAGCAATAAAAAACAAACCATTTCTATATATTGAACTCAAAAAAATGGCGGAATTAAAATTAAACAACCTTGAGATGAGTGATAAAGAATTAAAAAATAAAGCAATGGAAGATAATATCTTTCAATATAATAGTAAAAGTAGGAGACAGGCTATAACATCAACAGTAAGTAAAAGAATCAAAGTACTGGATAGATTTCTTCTAGAGAAATTATTAAATGGAAGTATTGATACCAGTAAGCAGATAACTATATACTCTATATTAAAGACAGATAGACTTTTTTATGAATTTATGGACGAAGTCTATAAAGATAAATATCAGTTAAGAGATCCTTACTTGACTGATAAAGACTTTAATATATTCTTTCAACACAAAGCAGAGCAAAGCGAAAGAGTAGCTAAGTGGGTAGATTATACCTATTATAAACTAAAACAAGTATTTATCAGAATCTTATTTGAAGCTGGCTTTATAAAAGATCAGAAAGAAAGAGAAATCCAAAAAGCAATTATAAGTAAAGAATTAGCAGATCATCTAAAAGATAAAGGTGATGCAAAATATCTACAGGCAATGTTGGGAGGAATGTAGATGTCTAATATAAGGGAAAGGCTGGATAAGATCCTGCCAGAAATAAAGAAAGAAAGCTTTATGGAGAATAAAGGCTTAGGAAACGAGATAGGTTTTTATATCTTCGATTATGATGCTAAAGATGAGATGCTAGTAAGAGATCATATAGAATTTTTAAAAAGGAAAATTAATAATAGTACAGGAAAAGTTGAGATAATAGAATTTGATCTTTATAATATTATGCTGGAAATCCTTGAAGAGAAAGGTTATCTAGAAAGAACAATCAAGATGGAAGAAAAAAAGGGTAGTGAAAAAATACTAAAGGCTGTCAAGAAGACCTTAAGACTTACCAGTAAAAATAATCTTTTTGTGAAATACATAAACGAGAGGGTTGAAGATGATCATATAGTCTTTATCACAGGAGTAGGTAAGGCCTGGCCAATAGTACGCTCACATACTGTGTTAAACAATTTGCATGCAGTTATCGATGGAAATCCATTAATAATGTTTTTCCCAGGAAGCTATGATGGAGCTCAATTAAAGCTCTTTGGAGAGATTCATGATGATAATTATTATAGGGCGTTTACATTAGTACCTAGATAAATATAAGATACTACAAAAAACGGAGGGATTTAAAGTGAAAATTCAAGATATGTTTGCTAAGGATATTAATCGTGATATCAAAGGTGTTATCAAAGTAGCTCAGGATGATGAAGAAAATGTCTATCAGGAATTAGAAGAATATGTAGTTACAAATGAATTGGAGATGCATTTTAGAGACTTCTTTGAAGCATATCAAAAAGGTATAGATGGTCTGACAGATAAAATGGGTGTCTGGATTTCTGGTTTTTTTGGTTCTGGTAAATCTCATTTTTTAAAGATATTATCATACTTACTTGAAAACAGAGAGGTTAAAGATGAAAAAGCTATCAACTTTTTTAATGATAAATTTAAAGATCAATTTATCCTGGCAAATATGAAGCGAGCCAGTGAAATTAGTACCGATGTTATCCTTTTTAACATAGACTCCAAAAGTGATTCAGATAGTAAAAATGATAAAGAAGCTATTGTTAAAGTATTTATGAAAGTTTTTAATGAATATCTAGGCTATTGTGGTAGTATTCCCTGGTTAGCAGATCTGGAACGCCAGCTTGATAAAGACGGGAAGTATCAAGCCTTTAGGGAGAAATTTAAAGAAATCAGTGGAGATGAATGGGAAAATAGACGAGAAGACTTCTATTATGAAGAAGATGCCATCATTGAATCCTTAGTTAGCACTACACATATGAGTGAAGATGCTGCTAGACATTGGTATGAAACATCAGAAGAGAATTATAGCCTTAGTATAGAGAAATTTGCCAAAAGGGTTCAGGAATATATTGAAGAAAAGGGAAACAATCATCACTTATTATTCCTTGTAGATGAGATTGGTCAATATATTGGTGATGATGGTCAATTGATGCTTAACTTACAGACAGTATCAGAAGATCTTGGTACTCACTGTGGTGGGAAAGCCTGGGTAATGGTAACTTCTCAGGAAGCAATTGAATCTGTGACTAAAAGAATAAAAGGAATGGACTTTTCAAAAATTATGGGTAGATTTGATACTAGATTAAGTTTATCCAGTGCCAATGTAGATGAGGTTATCAAAAAGCGTATTCTGGGTAAAAACCAGACTGCTGCTGATACCCTGGAACTTCTATATAATGATAAAAGTCCTATCTTGAAAAATATTATTACCTTTACAGATGACAGTGCTGAAATGAAAAATTATTCAAATGTTAAGGAGTTTGTTGATGTATATCCTTTTGTACCATATCAATTTAAATTATTACAGGAAGTATTTGAAGAAATAAGACGACATGGTGCTACAGGTAAACACTTATCTGAGGGAGAAAGATCACTTTTAAGTGCTTTCCAGGAATCAGTGCAAAAATATCAGGAAAATGAATCAGGTAAATTGATACCTTTTTCAGTATTTTATGAACCAATTCAATCATTCCTCGATGGAAATATTAGAAGAGTAATTAGAAATGCGGAAGAAAATAATAATCTGGAAGATTATGATGTTGAAGTATTAAAGCTTTTATTCTTGATTAGATATGTAAAAGGGCTTCCTTCTAAGATTGAGAATATAACTACTTTAATGGTAAGTAATATTAATGAAGACAAAATCGCCTTAAAGAAAAAAATAGAAGCTGCATTAAGCAGGCTAATAAGAGAAACATTGATTCAGAAAAATGGCGAGATATATTATTTCCTTACAAATGAAGAACAGGATATAAATAGAGAGATAAATGCAAGCAAAGTTGATGGTGCTGAAGTAATTAAAAATATTGGAGATATTATCTTTGAAGAAATATATACTGACAAAAAATATAGATATAGTAAAACACATGATTTTCCTTATAATCAAATGATAGATGATAAGGTAAGAGGAAGACAAACAGAAGATATCGGTATTAAAATCCTTATTTACAATAATGATCTAACAGACCAGCAACTACTATTACAATCTGCTGGTGAGAATAATTTGATTATCAAACTTCCTGATGACACTACTTTTATAGAGGAGCTTGAACAGACTTTAAAAATAGAAACATATCTACGCAAAAGAGGTACTGCTATTCAGTCGGATACTATTGAAGATATTATTACTCGTATTTCAAGAGAACAGCAAAACCGAAAAATTAGGGTAAAGAACTTATTAATTGATAGCTTGAGCCAGGCCAAGTTTTTTGCCAGAAATCAGTTGCTAGATATTAAAAGCAGTCATCCTGCAGAAAAAATAAATCAGGGCTTTAAAGCCTTAATTGAGGATATCTATCATAAATTAAATTATGTTACAGAACATACATATGATCAAAGAGAAATAGTTAAAATACTTAGGGCAGACAGGACTAAAGTGACACTGGAAAATAAGGATGCTAATCAATTAGCTGTTGATGAGGTAAATACCTATATAGACAGACAGAACTCAAGAAACATGAGGGTAACAATGAAACTACTTATTGAGCGTTTCTCTAGTGTTCCATATGGCTGGAGAGAGGAAGATATTGCAGCTATAGTAGCAAAGCTATTAAAAAAGCAGGAAATTAATGCTCAGTATAATGGTGAAATATTAGCAAGCAATGAAAACAACCTGGTTGATTATTTATGGAAAAGAACTCATTGGGATAGACTTGTAATTAAAAAGAGAGTAAAAGTAGATCAATCTTTGATTAATAATGCCAGGAAATTAGCCAGGGATTTATTTGAAAAAACAACAGTGCCCAATGATGAGGATAATCTAAAGAAAGAATTGCAAAACTTAATCTATAATGAAATAACAGAAATAAACTATTTGTTGAGAAATTATACATCAGCAAATAAATACCCTGGTAAAGATGACTTGAAGGATGCACAGGGGCTTTTTCAGGAAGTAAAAGAGATAAAAGATTCTTATCAGTTCTATACTAAACTGGATGAGAAATGTGAAGATCTAATAGAAGCAGGTAGTAAGATAACAAAGATAGATGGTTTCTTTCAAAATCAGAAAGAATTTTTTGATCAAGCCATTGATACCATAAAACTTTATAACAAAAATGAAACATATATAGTAAATGATAAAATCTTAAAGACAATAGATGAGCTTAAGAAAATAGTAGAAGCAGATGAGCCATATGCAATGATTAAGAATATTCCTGTTCTGAGAGATGAATTTAATAATGTGTTTATTAATCTTCTTGAAGGAAAAAGTGCTGAGCAAAAAGAAATTATTGAAAATGACAGGCAGAAGGTAAAAGACGAGCTAGCAAAGCATGCTTTTAATGATGTCTTTAAAAATGCTTTATTAAGCAGATTTTATCGCTTATTTGATCGACTGGAAAATTCTAATACTATTAATGAGATAATTGCTATGCCACAGGAAAGCGAAGTAATCAAGGTACAATGCTTTAAAGAAATTGAAGCAAAGGAAAAGGAACTAAGGAGAAAAGAAAAAGAGGCAAAGGGTATAGCAGATGAAAAAGAACAAGAGGATATAGTAACACCTGAACCTAGAAAAGTTGAAACAGTTACTTTAGGTAATGTACTTAGAGGAACGAGGTCTATTGAGAATAAAGAAGATATAGAAAACTTACTAGAAGAGATTAAGGATTCACTTATGAAGATTCTTGATGAAGATAAAGATATTAGGTTGATATAAAAGGGGGGAAATAATGGATAAAACAGCTATAAAAAACTTTGCAGTCAGAGCCAGAAAAGACCTAATAAAGCAGGTAAAACAAAAAGCCTTTGAAATTGGCATAGAAAAAGATAAAATAATTGAACCACAGGTAGAAGGTGTAGATTCAGTTAAGATATATAATAGATATCTTAATAAAGATGAAATTAGACAACGGGACAGGCTGGTTAATGAGATTGAACTAAAAGATTATGAACAGGTAATGGAGGAAGTTGCTTATACCTGGTTTAATCGCTTTGTTGCTTTAAGGTTTATGGAGGTTAACGGGTATTTACCAAGTGGAGTAAGAGCTCTCTCTTCAGAGACAGAAAACAAAATAGAGCCAGATATAATAACAGAGGCATTAAATATTGATCTGGATATAGACCATGAGACTGTCTATAAATATCAAGATGATAATGATACTGATAGTTTATATAAGTACTTATTAGTAAAACAGTGCAATGCTTTAAGTGATATAATGCCATTTATCTTTGAAAAGATTGCTGATTATACAGAGATACTATTACCAAACAATTTACTAAGTGAAGGTTCAGTTATCAGGGATATAGTAGTAAGTATAGAGGAAGAAGATTGGGCAGAGGTTGAGATTATTGGCTGGTTATACCAATATTATATTTCTGAGAAAAAAGATGAGGTTATACAGGCTAAAAAGAAATATAAGAAAGAAGAAATACCCTTTGCCACTCAATTATTTACTCCTGATTGGATAGTAAGGTATATGGTGCAAAATTCACTGGGAAGGTATTGGCTGGAGTCTCATCCAGAAGATGAGCAATTAAAAGAGGATTGGGAATTCTACTTGGAAAATCCTGATCCAGATCCTGATATGCAAGAAAAACTTGAACCATATCTAGATAAGGATATGAGAATAGAAAATGTAACTGTTTTTGATCCTGCTTGCGGTTCTGGGCATATATTGGTATATGTGTTTGACTTATTATTTCAGATATATAAGAAATCAGGCTATTTAGAAGATGAGATACCTAGGTTGATAATAGAGAATAATTTGTACGGACTTGATATTGATGATAGAGCATATCAATTAGCCTGTTTATCAGTAGTTATGAAGGGAGCACAATATAATAAAAGGTTTTTAAAAGATATAAAGGAAAATGGTTTAAAAATAAATATTGCTGCTATTCAGGAAACAAATAACTTTACTGATCAAGATATTGCTTTTATTGCAGGGGAAAAACCAGGTGAAGTTTTTAATAAGGTTAAATTATTTATTGATCAGTTTGAGAATGCTAAGACTTTTGGCTCTTTGATTAAAGTAGAGGATTATGATGAAGAACTTATGGCTAAATTATGTGAAGATATCAAAAAAAGACCTGCAGATAATTTATTTAGTGATAATGATCGTAATATGATTGCTTATATATTTCCGCAATTAGTTAAACAGGCAGGTATAATGAAAAAAACATATGATATTTTAGTAACTAATCCGCCATATATGGGTAGTAGATATATGAATAATAAATTAAAAAAATATATACGAAAAATATATGAGCAAGGAAAAAGTGATTTGTTTGCTACTTTTATCGAATATAGTATGCAAAAAGTAATCAAGAAAGGACATATCGGGTTAATTACACCTTATGTTTGGATGTTTTTATATACATATGAAGATTTAAGAAAATTTTTATTAAAAAATACTTTAATTTCATCAATGATACAACTAGAGTATAATGCGTTTGAACCTGCTTGTGTTCCAGTTTGTACTTTTACCTTAAGAAACCAATTTAGTAATATTTCAGGAGAATTTATAAGGTTGTCTAATTTTACTGGGCATATGAATCAACCAATCAAGACTAGAGATGCAATAACCAACCCAGAAGTAAATTATAGATATAGTTCAAAAAGTAAAGAATTTTTAAAGATACCAGGCTCACCAGTGGCTTATTGGACTAGTAGAAAACTTAGAGACGTTTTTATTAATGAAAAAAGCTTAGTTGAATATATTGATGTTACAGGTTCGCAAAATATTACAGCTAATAATAAAAAATATTTAAGATACATATGGGAAGTCAGCAAAAATAAACTGAATAATAAATGGGTTTTATATGTAAAAGGAGGGTCTTACCGTAAATGGTATGGAAATACAGACTTTGTAATTAACTGGTCGAAAGAGGCTTTGCAATATTATAAGAATAATAAAACTTCTAATTTATTAGGAAAAAAATATTGGTTTAGAGATGGTATAACTTATAATGGTATATCTTCTAAAGGATTTAGTGCTAGAGTAACTGAAAATAGTATATATGATAAGAAAGGGCCGACTTTTCATATAATAGATCAAGAAATTAAGAATTATATATTGGGATTTTTAAATTCAAATATTTGTAATTATATAATGGACTTCTTAAATCCAACATTAAGTTATCAAATGAGGGATGTAAACAACTTGCCTATTATTATTACAGAAAAACAAATTGTATTTGATGAAGTAAATTTTAAGACCAAGGAAAATATAAAAATTTCCAAAACGGACTGGGACTCATTTGAAACATCATGGGATTTCAAAAAACACCCTATACTTACTTACAAAGAAGATGCTCAAACTATCGAAGAAGCCTTCAACAACTGGAGTGATTTTGCTGAAGAACAATTCTACCAACTCAAAGAAAACGAAGAAGAACTAAACAGAATTTTTATTGAGATTTATGGCCTTGAAGATGAGTTGACACCAGATGTAGAAGAAAAGGATATAACAGTTCGCAAAGCAGATCAGGAAAGAGATATTAAGTCATTCATTTCATATGCTGTTGGTTGTATGCTAGGTCGTTATTCACTTGATGAAGAAGGACTGGTCTTTGCTGGTGGTGAGTTTGATGATTCCAAATATCAAAGCTTTGAAGTAGATAGTAATGGAATTATACCGATACTGGATGATGAATACTTTGATGATGACATTGTAGCAAGATTTATTGAATTCTTAAGAGTGACCTTCGGTGAAGAAAAACTGGAAGAAAATATCGAATATATAGCTGAAACATTAGGAAGGCGAGCTCGAGAAACAGCAAGAGAGGCTATTAGAAGATATTTTGTTAATGACTTTTATAAAGATCATGTTCAGACATATAATAAGAGACCTATCTATTGGTTATTCCAGTCAGATGGTAGAAGGAAGGCTTTTAATGCACTAATATATATGCATCGTTATGACAGTGGTACTGTCTCTCGTGTACGAACGGATTATTTACATGAACTACAGAAAAAGATAGAGGCTGAAAAAGGTAGATTACGGAGCATTCTTGACTCTGATTTATCAACTAGGGAAAAGAATAAAGCCAGGAAAAAGCTTGATAAACTTAATAAAGATACAGAGGAGTTTATTAAATATGATGAGGTATTAAATCATATTGCTATGCAGCAAATTGAAATTGATCTTGATGATGGAGTTCAGGAAAATTATCAGAAGTTTGCAGATGTTTTAGCAAGGATATAATAGATAATATTAATAAGTTTGTTATATCGTATAGATAGAGAGGTGGGTGTGCCATGAAAGAATTTAATACTACAGGGGTATGTATACCAGAAAAACATTATATGGTTGATATAAGTAATAAACTGGATCAGATAGAAAGCTTAGTAGAGAAAGGTAAGTATTTTACTATCAATAGACCAAGACAGTACGGAAAAACAACCAGTATGCACTTGCTGGAAAAAAGGCTGGAAGCAAAAGACTATTTACCAATATTCATTAGTTTTGAAGGTATTGGTGATGATGTGTTCAAAGCAGAAGATAAGTTCTGTAGAACACTATTAAGTATTATCAAAAGAGATTTAAATTATAAAAAAGGTCAAACATATAAAGAGTTTATTGAAGAACATCTAGATAAAGTAGAAAATTTTGCTCAACTGGATGATTTCATCTTTAACTATATTGAGAAGGTGGATAAAAGAGTAGTCTTAATGATTGATGAAGTTGATAAAAGTAGCAACAATCAATTGTTTTTAAGCTTTATAGCTATGCTTAGGGATAAATATCTAAGAAGGGAATTAAAGAAAGATAAAACCTTTCACAGTGTACTATTAGCTGGTGTTTATGATGTTAAGAATTTAAAACTAAAATTAAGAGCTGATGAAGAAAAAAAATATAATAGTCCCTGGAATATAGCTGTTGATTTTGAAGTGGAGATGGATTTTAATACAGAAGAAATAGCTAGCATGTTAAAAGCCTATCAAGAAGAAAAAAAATCTATAAACGATATTGAAAAAATAACTGATAAACTATATTACTATACCTCTGGTTATCCATATCTGGTCAGTAAACTCTGTCAGATTATAGATGAAAAAATTATTGTAGATAGAGAGAATAAAGAATGGACTGAAAAAGATGTCGATGAGGCAGTGAAAATATTTTTGAATATGAATAGTGTTAACTTTGATAGCCTGATTAAAAATCTGGAGAATGATCAGAGACTTTATGAGTTTGTAGAAAGCATTATCTATGATGGAAAAAAAGTTACTTACAATCAGAATAATGAATTAATAAATAAAGGTGAAATGTTTGGGATTCTTGAGAATAAGGATGGATTAGTAAAAGTTCATAATCGCATTTATGAGCAATTGATATATGATTACATGAGTACAAATATTGAAATTAACAATCTTTCACAGAAAGATATGAACTTTTATAATTATAAAGAAAACTTTATTACAGATCAAGGCTATTTGGACTTTGAAAAGATTCTGGATAAATTTCAATTGTTTATTAAAGAAGAGTATAGTGAAAAAGATAAAGACTTTCTTGAACGAAATGGTAGATTAGTCTTTCTGGCTTTCATTAAACCAATCATTAATGGAAAAGGATTTGATTTTAAAGAAGTACAAATATCCCAGGAAAAGAGACTGGATGTTGTGATTACCTACCTGGATAAAAAGTATATTGTAGAGCTAAAGGTATGGCGTGGAGAAAAATATCACCAAACTGGGCTAAAGCAATTAAATGATTACTTAGGTATACAGAATGTTGATAAAGGTTATTTATTAAGTTTTGATTTTAATAAAAATAAAGAATATAAACAGGAAAGAATTAAACTAAAGGATAAAGAAATATATGCAGTCTGGGTTTAAGTAAAGAATAGAAGTAAACTTGTGGGGGTAATAATTGATGAACTTAAAAGAAATACAGGATATATTAGAAGAAAATTTTGATAAGCCCAGAGAAGGGAAAAAACGTCATATTATCTACTGGTATGATGCTGAAGGAGAATTCCTTGAGGATATTAACAATCTGGAAATAAGTAATGCGAAAATCTGGTGTTTGAAAGATAATAATAATTTTAAAACAAAATATCAATTGGAAGTGACAGATCCAGATTCAAACTATCTGCTATATTCTAGTAATCCCATGCCAGAGAGTCGAGAGAATTGGCTGCTGGATATAATTAAGTATTCACAGGAGTTTTATGCTAACAAAACAACTATTATCATGCGAGACTTTGATGTAGAAGAAGAATATATGCGTCCTGCCTTCTTGAAATACAGTAAGTTTTTTAATAACAAAATGAGATATGAGAGGTTAAAAAGCTATGAGATTCAAGAATTCAATCAGGAAAAACTGGATATAGCAATTCTTTCAGCATTAGTAAAGTTAAATAATCCTGATCTGGAAACAGCCATCAAAGAAATACTAATGGAACCCCTGAATGAGTCTGAAAATAGTAAATGGATAAACATTCAGAAATTTGGTGATGAAGAAAGTGTCTGGGAACTAATCACTAAAAGATATGGGTATCATCAAGAAGAAAAATCTTTAAAACAATTAATGCTAATGCTTTTAATAACAAATTTAAGGCATAACTTGAAAATTGATATACCTGCTACCTGGAAGGATTATATATCCACCCAGGAAAGTAATTCTGTAGTATTTCTAAATCACTGGATGAATCATGCTAAAGATTATCTTAAATATGATCAGCAGGCCAATTTATTAGAAAAGGACTTAAAGCTAAAAGAGTATCTAGAGAAATGGGACATTAAAAATTATCTTAATTGTGAAACCTTTAAATCCTTTGACATTGCTATAATAGAAAACCTTGTAGACAAACTAATACATGGTTCTGAAGAATATGATTTCTTTGAGGAAGTTATATCAATTAGAAAAACAAAACACTGGTATAAATACTTTAAAAAGACATATGATGCCATCTATTGGGCAATCGAGCTTTTGGCTCTGACCAAGAAATATAATAAGAATATACCTGAAGATAAGCCTGAAGATTTCTTTAATAAGTATAGTAAAGAGTACCATCATTTTGATAGAGCCTATAGACGTTTCTATTTTGCCTATGATCAGGCTGAAGATAAAGAAAGATTGAGAGGAATACAGGAAAAGATTGAAAACCTATACTCCAACTGGTATATACAGGAGCTTTCCATTAAGTTTTCTAATAGCCTGGAAGATAGAAAAGAGTGGATAATACCTGGTATAAAACAGCAAAGGGACTTTTATAATAATTTTCTTGTCAATAGAATTCTTGATGATGAAAGAGTCTTTGTCATAATCTCTGATGGCTTTAGATATGAAGCTGCTGCCGAACTAAATCAAGAGCTTAAAAAAGAATTTAAAGCAACTACAGAATTACAGGCTATTATGGGAAGTCTGCCAGGAGAAACAAGTCTGGGCATGGCAAGTCTCCTACCTAATAAAGAAATAAGTTTTGACAAAAATTTGGACAAGGTATTGGTAGATGGTATTAAAATAAATTCTTCGGATAATAGAGAAAAAGTATTAGCTACTTATGTAGATGAATCTATTGTTTTAAATGCTAAGGAAGTTAAGGAAATGAGTAGAGATGATATGAGAGCAGCTTTAAATGGTAAAAAGCTTGTCTATATCTATCATAATCTAATTGACTCTATTGGAGAAAGTTATCAAACTGAAGCCCAGGTTTTTAATGCTGTAAATGATACATTTAAAGATATTAAAGATATTATCAAGGCTTTAAAGTATAATGTGAGTGCAACAAACATCTTTATAACTGCTGACCATGGATTTATATACCGTAGAGGAAATATAGTGGCCAGTGATAAGACCAGACAGGGTAGCAATGATTCTGAAAAGGAGAGTAAACGCTATATTATTACTGAAAGTCAAGAAGAAATTGAAGGAGGAATAGCTTTTAGTCTTGATTATATTATTAAAGATAGTAAGCTGAAGGTAGTGGTTCCAAGAGCTGCAAATAGATTTCAAACAAGAGGATCAGGCTTGAATTATGTTCATGGTGGGGCGTCCTTACAGGAAATAGTCATACCTGTTATTAAATTCAAGAATGATCGTAGTAATAGTGAAAGAAATGAGAGTAAAAAAGTTGATCTTAAATTAACTAATATCTCTAGAAAGATAACTAACAGTATTTTTCATCTGGAATTTTTCCAGACTGAAAAGCTTTCTGATAAAGTCCTTCCTAGAAGGCTTAATCTATATTTTATAGATCAAGAGGGAGAAAAGATATCTAATGAAAATATAATTATTGCTGATAGCAGTTCTGATAGACCAGCTGAACGAACTTATAGGGAGAAATTTACCTTGAAAAATAGAGAGTATCAAAAAGATATTGACTATTATTTAATTTTAGAAGATGAGGAAGAAACTGTAGAAAAGGTTTATGAAAAGATTCCTTTTAAGATTAGTCTAGCAATAACAAATGATTTTGACTTTTAAATGGGGTGAGTGAGATGGAGGATTTTCTAAATGAAAAGTTAAACAAAGTCTTTTCAGGCAGGGTAGTGCGTAAAGACCTTACTAAAAAGATCAAAGAGGGAGCAAATGTTCCAGTTTATGTACTGGAATACCTATTAGGTATGTATGCTGCAACTGATGATGAAGAGGGTATTGAAGAGGGTGTAGAACGGGTTAAAAATATCCTTTCTGACAACTTTGTTCGACCTGATGAGGCTGAACAGGTAAAATCAAAGATTAGAGAATTAGGTCAATATACGGTAATTGATAAAGTAACTGTTCGCTTAAATGAAAGAAAAGATGAGTACCAGGCTGTCTTTTCTAATCTAGGGATAAAGAATGTATATATGGAGCCTCATTATGTTAAAGAATATGATAAGCTTTTAGCTGGTGGTATCTGGTGTATCTTAAAAATGGAATACTATTATGATGAAGAAGCCAGAGACTCCAATCCTTTCGCTATCTCACGCTTAACTCCAATTCAGATGCCCAATATGGATCTTGATGAGATATTTGAGGGTAGAGATCACTTTACTAAAGAAGAATGGATAGATGTCTTAATACGCTCTGTAGGTATGGAGCCTACACAACTCGAAAACAATGTTAAATGGCATATACTAGAACGTATAGCTCCACTTGTTGAAAACAATTATAATTTAGTTGAACTAGGCCCAAGGGGTACAGGTAAGTCTCATATCTATAAAGAGATATCTCCTAATTCTATTCTTGTATCAGGTGGTCAAAGTACAGTTGCTAATTTATTTTATAATATGAGTACCAGAAAAATTGGACTAGTTGGGCTATGGGATACTGTAGCCTTTGATGAAGTAGCTGGTATAAAGTTTAAAGACAAAGATGGAATTCAAATTCTAAAAGACTATATGGCATCAGGTTCTTTTGCCAGAGGAAGAGAAGAAAAGAATGCCAGTGCCTCTATGGTCTATGTAGGTAATATAAATCAAAGTGTTGATGTGCTATTAAAGACTTCACATCTATTTGATCCTTTTCCAGATGAAATCTCCTATGATTCTGCTTTTTTTGATCGGATTCATTATTATCTACCAGGGTGGGAAATACCAAAGATGCGGCCAGAGTATCTGACTAATGAATATGGCTTTATAGTAGATTATCTTGCAGAGTTTTTTAGAGAAATGAGAAAAAGGTCTTTTTCTGATCTAATAGATAAATATTATAGTTTAGGTAATAACCTAAATCAAAGGGATGTAATAGCTGTTAGAAAAACAGTATCAGCATTAGTTAAACTTATATATCCCAATGGAAAAGTTGATAAGGATGGACTTGAAGAAATCTTGCAGTATGCCATGGTTGGCAGAAGAAGGGTTAAAGAGCAGCTTAAGAAAATTGGTGGTATGGAGTTTTATGATGTACACTTTTCCTATATAGATAGAGAGACAAACAATGAGGAATTTGTATCAGTACCTGAGCAGGGAGGAAAGAAACTAATACCTGAAGGTCAGGGTAAAGCAGGCCATGTGTATACGATTGGCCCAGGTGATTCAGGTATGATTGGAGTATTCAAGATTGAAGTAGAAGCTGTTAGTGGTAAGGGTAAGTTTAGTAAGTCAGGATTAAGCTCCAGTAGGTTGGCTAGAGAAAATATCGATATGGCTTATAATTATTTTAAGGCCAATTCCAGGAGTATTAGTAATACTATCAGTACAAAAAACAGTGATTATTTATTACATGTACAGGATATGCAGGGTATTGGCCTAACTTCAGAGTTGACACTATCAGCCTTTGTTGCTATGTGCTCAGGAGCCATGAAAAAGCCATTACAGGAGCAGATGGCAGTTTTAGGTACCATGAGTATTGGTGGCACTATTAAGAAGGTAGAATCACTTGCTAATGTTCTTCAGGTAGCCTTTGATGCAGGAGCTAAACGTGTTTTAATACCAATGGCATCAGCAGCAGATATCCCGACAGTACCATCAGAACTATTTGCTAAGTTTCAGATCTCTTTCTATGAAGATCCCATTGATGCTGTGTATAAGGCTTTAGGAGTGGGGTAATAGAGAATGATTAAGTTAGGAGATGATTTTATTTGAGAGTTTTAGGATTTAAAATAAATAATTATAAGTCTATGGGATCAGAGAAAAACAACTTGTTTGTAGAACCAAACGTTACTGCTTTGATAGGGAAAAATGAATCTGGGAAGAGTAATATACTTGAAGCCATTGGTAGACTTTCATTTCTTAGTCCTTTAACTGCTGAATACATGAGAGATAGTAATAGAGGAGGGGCAAATGAAATATCTATTATCATCTATTTAGAATTTTATCAAAACGAATTAAGTAGATATGATATAGATCAATGTGAAACTAAATTAAGTTATATTGATGATTCAACTATAGTCTTGGAGGGAGGGTTAACTAACTTAATAAAAAAAGATATCGAATTATTAAATTTAATTGATGATATTATTGAATATAAAAGTAAGAATAGTGTTTGGGCAAAAAATAGTGTAAGAAAAACAATAAATGATTACTTAGATGACTTAAGTAAAATTACAACACAAATTTTTATTAATTATAAACAAAAATTAAAACAGCTAAAAAGTTGTATTAATAAAAGTATTGAAGAAAAAGAGGTTATGATAAAAAAAATAGATAGTATTATTCGTGGTCTAGATAATTATTATAGCTTATTACCACAAATCTACTATAGACCAGAAGATAGACAACTAGAAAGTAGCTATAAATATGATAAAATAAAGGAAATAATAGAGGATAAAGAGCAGATTATAACAAAATTTCTTACAGCAGCTAAAATAAGTAAAGAAGAAATTTTATCGGCTTTTGACGATACTAGACCTGGGATGAGGCAAGACTTAAGGAACAAGATAAACGATAAAATCAGTAAAAATATCGCAAGACAGTTTAATAAATTTTATACTCAAGATAAGATAAGTTTCCAGGCAGGCTTTGATAGTCGAGTACTATCATTTTTTATAAAAACTGAAAATAATACAATGGAATTTAGTGAAAGAAGTAATGGTTTGAGATGGTATATCAGTCTTTTTGTTGATATATTATCACGGGATTATGAAGATAAATCTGTCTTATACTTATTAGATGAGCCAGGAGTTCATCTGCATGTAAATGCTCAAAAAGAATTACTAAAATTATTTTCAGATTTAGCTAAAAGAAACAATCAGATAATATATACAACACATTCACCTTATATGATTAATAATTGTAATATATTAAATGTTCGAGCAATTGATAAGGATGAAGACGGAATTACTAAAATATACAGAAGTGCTTATGATCAAGGTCTAGAAAATGAATCGAAAATGGAAACTTTATCTCCTTTAGTTAAAGCTCTTGGAGCAGATTTAAAATTTAACATAGGACCTTCTAGAAGTGATAATATTATTACCGAAGGTATTACTGATTATATGTATATAAAAGCTATTATTAGCTATTTGGGCATAACTAATGCACCTAATATAATTCCCTCTACAGGAGCTAGTAATATCAATAAAATAGTATCTATTTTGATAGGTTGGGGATGTGATTTTAAGATATTATTAGATTATGATAAAGCTGGTTACGATGAATATGATGTACTAGTTAATGATCTACATAAATCATTAAAGGATAAAATATTTTTTGTAAACAGCAAAGAAGGAACTGATATAGTACCTAAGGAAATTAAAGGTTCAAGCTATACTATAGAAAGCTTAATCAGTAAGAATGATTTTAGAAAGTTAAGCCACAACATTAGTGACTCATATTCTTCCAAAACAATTGTTGCCAAAGAATTCCATGACAAAATAATAAATAAAGAATTTGAACCAGATGAAGAAACTATATTAAACTTTAGCAATTTATTTTTAACTTTAGGACTAATAAGTGAGGAATCCTTTGTTGATGAAACTGCTTAGTGTACTACAGACAAACTATCGACAATAACCGAAATATGTAAAAACATAGTATTGAAGGTTATTGCTATGCCTAGAATAACAGAACGATATTTTAAAACTAAAAAAATAAAGGATACTGTTTTACAGAGTCCTAATAAGAAATAGGGACGTTTCAAGATAATTTTAGATATAAGAAAGGAGTTGTATTGTAAATGGGAGAAACTATTAAAAGTCTTCTAGAAGAAATTAAACATAAAGAATTAGTATTACCAGAGTTTCAAAGAGAATATACTTGGACCAGAACTCAAGTAAAAGATTTATTTACTTCTTTGTTCAAAGACTATCCCACAGGTAGTTTGTTGATTTGGAAAACTGATAATCCTCCTAAAATTAAGAATGATGCATTTGATCTGGAAAGTGTTAGGAGAGTGAAGGTGTTACTGGATGGCCAGCAAAGACTGACTAGTCTTTATTTAAATGTTTATGGTGAAACACCACCATTCTACAATGATACAGAAATAAGCGATGGATATTTTAATCTATTTTTTAATTTAAAGACAGGAGAATTCAAATATTATAAACAAAAAGAAATGGATAATAACCCGTTATGGTATAATGTAATTAAATTATTTAAAGATCCACCATCTGTTTTTCAACTTGTCAGAGAATTAGATGTAGATAATGTTGATCAAATTGGTAACATTATTGAAAATAATCTTAAAAAGATTGAGGATATTTTAGATAAAAATTATCCTGTTCAAGAAGTACCAACTGACTCTAGTTTGAGAGAGGCAATTAAGGTGTTTGATCTAATAAATAGTCAAGGAACTCCTTTAACTAATGCTGATATTGCATTAGCTTATATGACTGCTGAATGGCCAGATATGAGAAGAATTTTCAAAGATAAAATTGAAGAATTGTCACAGGAAGACTTTACTTTTGATTTAACATTTATGACAAGAGCAATGGTAGGAATTTTAAGTGGTAGGGGAAGTCTTAAACAATTTGTTAACTCCAATATTGAACAAGATGTTTCTGAATCTACGTTAAAATTGCATTGGAAAAAGCTCAATAAAATACTAAACTATTTAGTCTCGTTTTTAAAAAATAAAGCCTATATTATGGGAACAAGTGATTTGAACACCTCTAATGTATTGATACCTATAATAGTTTACTTAGCTAAAAATGAACATTTTAACAATCAAGTTGAAAACAAAATGTTATATTGGTTATATGCTGCATTATATCAAAGAAGATTTAGTTCTAGTCTTGAAACTAGTTTAGAGCAAGATGTAAATGCAGTTATAGAAAGTAATAACCCAGATTCATTAATAGAGAATCTAAAAGAAGAAGAAGGTGACCCGATATTAACGGAAGGAAGTTTAGATATGAGGGGTGTTGGTCATCCTCTTTATAATATGATGTGTATTGTAATAAGAGCAAAGGGAGCAGTGGATTGGAATAATGGGTTGCCTTTAGGACAGACAACAGGAGAAGAATTTAAATTGGAGCGTCATCATATTTTTCCAAGAAGTATCCTTGAAGATAGTGGGTATGATACTGGTAACAATCATCATGATAAGAAAAGAGTAAATGAAATAGCTAATAGGATTCCTCTAACCAAATCTGGTAATTTGAATATATTTAATAAATCTCCAGAAGAATATTTACCTATTGTAGAAAGAAATTATCCTGGTGTATTAGAAAGCTCACTAATTCCTTTGAATCTAGAATTATGGAAATTAGAAAACTATGAGTTATTTTTGGAAGAAAGAAGGAAAATAATTGCCTCAGAAATAAATCAGTTTATGAGAAATCTTATTTCGTAGTATAGTACAGCAAATCCTTTATACTTCAATTGTTACAGAAATATAATGAAATGTTATCTAAGCATGAAAGAATCTTGAAGTTATTTTATCTAAGAGAAGATAATAATAAGCCAGTACTAGATGAACAGCAGCAGGATACAGTAAAAGAAGCTATAACAAATAATAATGTTTTCCAAATTATATACTATGAACAGAAAATTAGATAAAGCTGAGGGATTAATAAATTTTAATAGTAATTGTATCATTTTTAAAATTACATCTATTTTCTCAATCGATCTAATAGATGTAAATTAATTGTAGTTTTTATAAAATGTCTATTTTTTGCAGGTAAATAGTAGTTTAATACAATTATTGTGGTGATAAAATGAAAAACATGAAAGATTAATTATCTATCTTGTTGCTTATACAATATATAGCATTAATTTGGGTTTTTGTTTTTAAAGGTAATGTACAAATCGTTGATGGAAATATAAAAAGGATTGTTGCAGATGAAATTTTCCCAATAAATGAAGAAGATGTTATAGTAGCTATGTTAGGAAATGTTAATGAAAATGGACATGTTTTTGTAAGAGATAGATATGGTAAGGTGATAACTTTAAGAGTTATTAATGAATGTTAGTCAAGATAAATTTAAAGCTAAAATAGTTGTTGGAGATCACTATGATAATATATGGGAGATATATGGTGTTAAAAGAAGTGGAAAGGTATGACTACTGATATAAAATTTCTCATATTTTTTCATTATATTTTTGTTTTTTAAAACTAGTGTACTGATAATAATAGGAGTGTTTATTGTGATTATTAATTATCTTATAAATATTATAATAAATAAAATACCAGATTTATTGGTAACTATTTTTGGAGTTTTTATTGGTGGAATACTTACTTTTGGAGTTGCAAAATGGCAGATCTCAAAACAAAGTAAATTGGAACTAGAGAGGGATTATGAATTATTAAAATTATTATTTAATAGGGTGAAATTAGAAATTAGAGATAATAAAAACACTTTAACAAACTTACGAGAAGTATTAGGTTCAAGTAGACATGCAAGAGTAGATGTTTTTGTATGGGCTGATAAGGTTGCTGATAGTATTTCGTTTGAAGCCTACAATAAATTAAAAGACAGTGGATTGCATAGAAAGCTTGATATAAAGATTGAAAACGAAATATATACAAGTTATAAAATGACTGATGAGATATTTAATATGGTTAAAGCAAGTCTTTATAAAGTAAAGTTTTATTATGGTTATGGTAAAGGACAAGAAGAAATTGATAAAGTTTTAAATGATTTAAAAGTTCATCTAAATACAGTAAATGATCATTTAATCTATTCAATAAATTTACTAAATAATTATAATTTATAGTTTTTCGCATTGAAGGTTTAAGGTCAGCTATCCTGCATGAATAGCTTAATATTATCAGAAGGTGTGATATATTATGGACTCTTTAAGGACTGAAATGAGATCAATAATTAAAATTAAAGATTATCTAACTCGAACTCCAATGCTTATACCAGATATTCGAGAAAATGATAAAACACCTTCATGGGACGGAGAAATTATTGTTTATAATAAAGAGTCAATAGCAAAGAAAGATATAGCTGGTAGGGTTGCAATACAAATTAAGGGTTCAGTACAAAGTGATTTATCAAAAAAAACAATTAAGTACACTTTGGATTCTAGCGATATACGCAATTATTTAAGTAGTAATGGAGCAATTATATTTGTTGTTTATATGAGTGATTATGAGAACTGCAAGATATACTATAATTCTCTTTTGCCATTTGATTTAATTAAACTAATCGATAATATTGGAGAACAAAAAACTAAAACAATTCCGTTGGAAGAATTCCCCAAAGAAGATCAGGAACAAGTAACTAATATATTTTTGCATTTTATTAGAAATCAGAGTTTACAAGGTAGCATTGATCGCAGATTATTATCTTTGTCCGATGTGGATAAACTAGGAATGGAAATTGACGGTATATACTTTGGGCATACAGGAATAAATTTCAATAACATTATAGATGTAATTGATTATACATTAAAACATCCAACATATATATATGTGCAACCTAAAGGTTTTAAAATCAACGTACCTGTTGATAAAATTAATGCACAAGAAATATTATCTGATATAAAAGCTAAAATTACAATTGATAATGAAACCTTGTATGAAAATTATAAGGCAGTGTATAAAAGTGAAGAGAGGATATTAAAGATTGGGAAAAGTTTTGAATTTTACTTATATAGTGGAAAATTTCATTATAATCTTTCTGGTACACTAATCAATAGAATTAGAGATATTAAATTTTTATTAGCGTTGTTTTATAATAAAAACATTAATATCAATGGAGTTAAATTACCAGAGAGAACAGTAAATGCTAAGTATGAAGATATTAAAAAGCATGAAGAGCTTTTATGCCATCTTGAAGAAATAAAGTCTACTTTAGATATCTTAGATGCTATGGATGATCTTGAATTTGATAATCTTACTGATAGAGATTTTCGTTTTTTATCTTTAATAGTAAAAGCTTTTCATCATAATGAAGATGTTCCACTGAGTCTTGATAATAAACCTGGAATTGGTAATTTAAATATAGGTAATCTTGTCCTAAAAATAGTGTGTCAAAAATCTAATAATAATAATAAATTTAAACTTAGTAACTATTTTGGAACGCATAAAATCCGTTGTACTTTTGAAAGTGATGGAGATATTTTCATAATAAGTCATTACGTTTTATTAAAAAAAGATGACTTTTTGACCATATCAAACATTAATTATTCAAGGATAGTTGATTCTATCTTAAATACCCCGAAATCAAGTCCTCAATATGAATTTACAAATCAATTAGTGTTAGAAATGTTGAAAGCTTTTGACGAAAGCAATAATGACAAGATACTTAAAGCATCGCTTATGATAATGGACTGGCTTCTGGAATATTCTAATATAAACAAAGCAATTCTAATTTTAAATAAAATGCAAATTTTTAAAAGAAAAAGAGATTTAAAGACAAAAGAACTAGAAGATATTTATGAAATTAAAAGTAATTCAACAGATATAAGAATATTATTAGGATGTAGCATTTTATTGGAAAGTTTTACTGAGGCTAAGATGTATTATAATAAACTTTCAGAAGATTGTCGTGAAGAATTTGATAATTATCCAATTTCAAATTTATGGGATACAAGACGAGATAATATAGTTCCCAATAAATAGTAATTTAATTAATGCATGATAATGAACTTTTTACATTATGCTTTTAATATAAAATGGATATTATTATAAAAAAATATAAAATAGTTATTGAAGAAGATTAAATTAAATTTATTCTTTTAAAAAGGAGAGTACAAATGATTTTAAGAAAGTCTAATTATGATAATATCATTGTTAAAATTTCAGGGAGAATTAACCATCAGGAAAAAGTGTATGGTAATGATTTTTTTGATTCGTATTTATTTTTATTTAAAACAAGAAAAGTTAGTAAAGATAAGACGTATGGTATAACACTCATAGATATCATACCTAATCAGTTAAATTTCGATGAAAATTACGACTTACATTTTTATAAAGGTGGTTCTAAGCAGGTTAATGAATTTATAGAACTAGAAGAAATTGATACAAATTATTACAAAGATTATATAGTTAAATTAAAAAATCAGTATGAAATGCATGAAAATAATGTTATAAGGATATGTGATAAAACAGTTCTTTTATTTAGATGTAGTGTTAAGAGAAAATATTCCAACAAACCTATATTAGCCTCTGAATTTGAGAAGCGAATAGAATATTATGAAGAAGAAAAAAAGATGAAAGAAATGGAGAGTTTCAAGCTATACTTAAATCATTTATTAGAAACAGATTATGGAGAAAATGATATAAAGGCTATAAATAAAACATTTGAATTGTTAGAAACCGCAATAAAAAAACAGGAAAAATTAACACTAGAGCAATTTGAGCAATATATTTACTTAAGAGATAATAAATATAATACTCAAGTGCATAAAGAATTTCTTGCTAATATATAGTAGAACATGCATTTTCAATACCGAATATTATGAGTAAAATATTGAAAAAATTATGGTAGATATATTTTTATTCAAACTATAAAATTATATACTATGTTTTTAAAAAAATAATTATTAAGGAAGGAGTCAAAAACTAATGATAAGAAAATCAATGGATTATGAAAAGAAAGCTTTTGATTTAGAGAGGATCTATATAGCATTAAAAAAGATAGGTGATATTGAGTCTATCAAAGTAGAAAAAAGTTTGGGTGATAGAGAGTTTGAGGATTTAATATTTGCTATTTTAGAAGATATAATGTATATAGAATCACCTGAAAAAGCAACTAAATTTGTTATCAGGTCAAGTGATGATATTATTGTTATGTTAAAAAATGAATATAGTAGGTTTACTGGTGTTTCTATTTCTGCTAATAGCAGAGACACTATTTTGAAAATAAAGGATATTTTAGAAGAAGAACTTGATTTGGTTGAATATAAAGATGAGCTGTTAGGATAATTTTTAATGTATAAAAAGAGACTAAATTGGCGAGTTATTATTATACGGGTATTAAGCTTTTGTCTATGGCTGTAAGTACTTGTTTTTAGGGAAAAATCATATATTAAGGTGGGATGTTAATGATATATTGGTGTTTTAAATGTGGTAAAATATCTTTTGAAAACATATGTCACGATTGTGGTGAAGAATTTTATGATGAGTATATTCCTTTAGATCCTGCATATTATCCAGAATTAAATTATAAGTCAAAAGGATTTATAATTGACTTATTTAAGAAAAAAGAGAAAAAGTATTTATAGCTAAAAAGAGAAGATGTTATTAAAAAATATAATGAGTATAAACAGCCATATTTTAATAATTTTGTGCATTTGGTAGGAAAATATGGTACTGAAACTGGAGATCCAGCTACTGATCCTAAGTTAAGCTTATTCAGACAGGTATTATTAAGGTTAAATTTTAAAGAAATTGCTGACTTCCCTGAGTTATTATCTAAATTAGTAAGAACTACAGCTTTTCAATTTAGATATGATAATTTTGTTAAAAGACTTGAAGCTCATATTGGGACAACCTTAAATGGTACTTTAAGATCATATATTTCAGAAAGTGGAACAACATTTAGAGATAATTATCACTTGATGGTATATTACTTTTGGTTAAATAGCTTATTTGGTGACCAGTTAGATTATAAGAATATAGATAAAGAAGAAGTGTTAATGGATTATTACAACATAAATAGCTTTCTGGAAAAAAGTGAATCAATATATAATGAAATATTAGTATCTAGATTAAAAAATTCCTTGGAAAACTTCGATAAAAATGAATTGATTACAATGTATGAAATTGATATAATGTCAGGATATGAATTTGAAGACTTCCTGGTTAAAGTATTTAATACACTGGGGTATTCAGTTGAAGAAACCAAAAAGAGCCATGATCAGGGTGCAGATCTATTTGCTATAAGATATGGCCAAAAAATTGTCATTCAGGCAAAAAATTATAAAGATAATGTAGGAAACACTGCTATACAACAAACATTAGCAGCAAAGAGATTCTATAGTTGTGATCAGGCAATGGTTATTACTAATAGGTTATATACGCCTTCGGCTAAAGAATTAGCAGAGGCTTCTGATGTTAAATTAGTGGATAGGCATGAGTTGCAGACATATATAGATGAGTATAATAGGGTTATTATAGAAAATAAGACAGAAGAATCTACAGATGAAGTTAGTTAGTCCTTTGATAGACAAAGGCTATGGTATTAAATTTAACATTGTTGCTCTTTCATACTATATAAGAGGGTTACTGTTTTTTTAAAAAAATCCCGACAAAAAGATACAAGGTTTTAAACAAAATAATGAATTGCTTTCTGGAAAATGTTGATATTATCATAGGTATGAAAATAATGGGAGGAATAAATTATGAATGATATTGAAAAAGCCTTAGAGTCTACAAGTCGAGAAGAGAAAATTGATGCACTATTACAAGGATTTTATAATTTTTCACAAACAGTCGATAAAGACATCGGGCAATTAAAAGAGGATCTCTCAGAATTGAAAACTCTCAAAGACGATATAAAAAATTTAGAAAAGATTATTAAAGAAGGAATTAACGATTTAAAAGAAGATGTTTCTCAAATTAAAAAAGAATTAGTATATCTTAATCTAGAAACTGATGGAATTATATTCTTTAATAAGAGACTATCTAGTTAGTAATCAATTTAATAACGAAGCTAAAGAAAATAGTTTTAACTATGTTTCTAGTTGGATATTAAAAAGGTAATAAGGGAAAGGAGAAAAAAGATGAAAAAATACATATTAATAATGGTTTTTATGTTGATTATCACAGGAGGAGTTAATGCAGAATGGAGAAGTGGATTAATGATTGGTAACAATGAAGGTTTTGGAATTAAAGTAATAGAATATATTGCAGGCGACAATCTTTCTTTTTATTTTGATTCTAGGGTTATATATAATAAAGAACAAACACACAATTCAACAGGGAGGCTTGGAATTAAATATTATACTGATAAAAATAATGGTTTTTTTGGAGATGTATCTTATATTATAAAGGATGACAATGCCGAAGAAATAGATAAAACAGGATTTGGTATTGGTGGAGGATATATTCATCAAATTTCCAATTCAAGTTTTGTAAGTTTAGATGCAGGATATGCTTTAGTTGAGGGAAGTTCAAACTTATATTTTGGAACTAGTTTAGATTTTTCTTGGTCTAACCTCAACAGAGAAAGAAAGAAGAGAAATCAGAAATATGTTGAAAAGTTTTTAGATCGACATCCTAATATAAGTGAAGAAGCTAAAGAATATGTAAAAGAAAAAACGCCAAAAACTCGAATGGAATATATAGATCAAAATCCAGAACTTAGCGGAGAAATTAAAAGTAAATTCATTAAAGGATACATATGGATAGGGATGACAGATGAAATGGCAAGAATTGTTTTAGGTCAACCCAATGATATAAATAGGACTGTAACAGCTTTTAGAGTTAGAGAACAATGGGTTTATGGTGATGTAAGTAATAGAAAATATTATTATTTTGAAAATGGTATATTAACTAGCTGGCAAAATTAAATATGGACATACTGTACTACAAAAGGACAAGATTGACAACCATATTGCATAATGATAGAATTTTAATATAAACAGTTATATATATTTAAATAATTAATTCTAAATACTTAAAAGAGCCAGGTTGTGGGATCTGACTCAAAGACCTTCCTATTGTGCTGTGTTGTACATTTCTACGTTCACATTAATTTTGAAGTGAATATCAACATCAAGGAATTGGTACAAGTGCACTGCAACAGTGAGTGAAATGATTGTTATTGCGATGGTTGTTGCTATTTTGTAGTGATTTTTCACTGGTATCACCTCCAAGATCCGTATAAAACAGATACGATAGGAGGTTTTTTTTATTTTTTCAAGATGGTATAGTTATTTATATTAAAATATTTTTTAAATGGAAGAAAATTGATATGAAAAAATAGTAATAGAATTTATTTCCATTGTAAGATTAGCAGAGATTCATAAAAAAGAATTAATAACCTTCTATTTTGCTATGTCTATTCTATAGGCTGAATTCTTTAAGAGATTCATCCATCAAGTCCTGATTTATTCCTATGTATTTGAGGGTAACGCTAGGGGCTGAATGGTTAAAAAGTTCTTGCAGTAATGCAACATCATGGTATTGTTGATAATGCCAGTACCCAAAAGTCTTACGCATAGTATGAGTACCAACTTCTTTAAGACCAATACTATCACCAACTTCTTTAAGAATTCTATAAGCGTGCCTTCTGGATATAGGAGAATTTTCACCTTTGTTACTCACAAATAAGTATGTATCATCATTAAGATTTGCAATGTATTTATCTAACTCTAGCCTTAGATTATTATTGATAAATATTCTTTTAGATTTTCCTGTTTTTTGTTCCTTGATCATTATGTGTGTTTTCTCTTTTACATCAGCTACTTTTAATTTCAGAATATCACTAACTCTCAATCCTGTATTTATCCCAACAAGAAAAAGAATATAATCCCTGTAGTTTTTTCTAAGTAATTCTGTTTTCATTTCCTCTATCTTCTTTTTGTCTCTAATTGGCTGTACTAAATTCATTGAGACGCATCCCTTCACAAATCCAATTTTAAATACATTATAGGACATTATAAGTCGACAGTCAATATATAGAAGGACATAATTTTATGGTTATTATATAGTCAAACTACCATGAACCTTGATCTATAGGGTTGTAACTCCTTTTTTTGAAAATGTCACAAAAGATATATTGTGAGACATTTACTTCAGTTTTGGAAAAATTTATATGTGATTGGTTTTTTAGGCAAGGTTCAATATTTTATGTAAACATTTTTCCAATTAGCTTACTATAATTCCTAGGGTGTTGTGTATAAATTGAGTTATTTGAAATAAAAACTATCATTGATACTAGTGTATGTAGAGATTTTCCTTGTGCATTAACTTTCTAGAAAAGAATTCTGGAGCAGTTCATATAATGATAAACGTGCGGGTTTTTAGTACGATAATTGGAAAAAAATTAAAAATAAGCTATTTATTAAGGTGTTATAGAATACAAAAAAGATAATATTTTATAATATTTCATATATCAGCACTCTAATTTGTCGCATGCAATTGCTAAAGGGTGTGATCTTGCTGTAGCTTTTGATACAACTGGTCATGCTAGTATTGCTACAACAAACAAATATATCAAAAGCAATCCTGAAAAAATCAACTAATGATTGGTTATCTATATAGAAAAAAACACCCTAATAAAGAGTGTTTTTTTCTATATATTATTTATTATACATTAATCATCCCAACCAATTAGTTTGACATTATCGTCAAAAGCCCCATCACCAATAGAAGTAACACTATCTGGGATTATTACTGAGGTTAAATTATTATTCCAAAAAGAAAGGATATCAATAGATGTAACATTATCTGGGATTTTTACTGAGGTTAAATTATTATTACGAAAAGCACTATCACCAATAGTTGTAACACTCTTTCCTCCTATTTCTGATGGTATTTTTACTTCTTTTTCATTTCCGAAATAGTAAAAAATTGTAATGGTATTATCGTTATTTGTGAAGTATATATATTCTGTATGTGGTAATCCATCATAATTGATTACTGAGATTAAATTATTATTAAGAAAAGCACTAATACCAATAGAAGTAACACTATTTGGTATCTCTACTGAGGTTAATTCATTATTATAAAAAGCATAATTACCAATAGAGGTAACACTATCTGGGATTACTAATGATGTTAAATTATTATGCATAAAAGCACCAGTACCAATAGAAGTAACACTATCTGGGATCATTAATGATCTTAATTCATTATCTTGAAAAGCTAAATCACCAATAGAAGTTACCATAACCCCATTGATTTTAGAGGGAATAATAACATCCTTTTCTCCTATATTCAAATTATAATCTATAATAGTTCCTGTACTCTCATCAAACTTAAAGGCATCTTCTTTTGTTGCATTTGAACTCTTATAAAAAGTTTCTTTTTCATTCCAACCAATTAGTTCGACATCAGAATCAAAAGACCAATAATTTATATAAGTAACGCTATCAGGAATTACTATTTTTCTTAATTCATTATCTTTAAAAGCACTACTATGAATGTTTTTTACACTATTTCCTAATATTACTGATGTTAAATTGTTTTCAGAAAAAGCATTTTTACCAATATAAGTAACTCTATCTGGAATTTCTACTGATTTCAAATAATTAGAATCAAAAGCCCAATCACCAATATAAGTAACATTATTCCCTATAACTACTGATGTTAAATTATTTTGAAAAAAAGCTAATTCACCAATAGAAGTAACACTATTTCCTAAAACTACAGATACTAAATTGTTTTGAGCAAAAGCCCAATCACCAATAGAAGTAACTCTATCTGGAATTTCTACTGAGATTAAACGATTACCAGCAAAAGCCCAATCACTAATAGAAGTAACATTATCTGAAATTTTTACTGTAAATAAATAATTATTAGCAAAAGATAAATCACCAATATGAGTAACACTATTTGGGATTACTACTACAGTTAATTCATTATTACTAAAAGCTGCATCACCAATAGATCTAATACTATCTCCTAGTACTATTGAGGTTAAATTATTAGCAGCAAAAGCCCAATCACCAATAGAAGTAACGCTATCTGGGATTACTACTGAGGTTAAAAAATCAGCAGTGAAAGCTAAATCGCCAATAGAAGTTACCTCAACATCATTAATTTTAGAAGGAATAATAACATTTTTTCCTCCTATATCAACATTATATCCTGTAATAGTTCCTGTGATATTATTAAACTCAAATGAAGCTTCTATTGTTGGACTTGAGGTCTGAGCATAAGTTGTACAAATGAAAACTGATAGCAAAATTAAAAATATAAGTGATTTATAATTAGATACTTTCATTTTCTTTATTTCTCCTTTTTGTTTTAATATAACAATCATTATAATTTTTTTGCAGATTTTTTTAGAAAGTGTTTATGTTCTAATGCATCAACCTCCTGTACTTATAACTTCCATAAGGCAAGCTCAAGGTTCAAATTATATGAATTTATATTTTAAAGCTGTTTTTTAAAAAGTTATAGAGATACCAGTAAAATAGAAATTACGAGTGAGTGAACATATCCCAATACGTACATTTTTATTAGGTTTTATAAAATTTTAGCTTACTAATTCGTAATACAATTTAGTTAAAAGGAACAAAGCAAGAGGAAAAGTAAAAGGAAAAGCTAATGGAGTTATAAGAGCTAGTATAAATAGCCAACCTACTATCTTATAAAAATGAACCTCAGTTATAATCTTATTTTTTTTACTTGCCTCAGCAGATTTTACACCCATATCTAATACAAAAAATGGTCTGAAAATCATATAACTATTTACTAATAAAGAAATAGGGATTAGTACTATTATAGAAAAAACATTTTGTGATCTAATAAAAAATAATAGTATACCAAAATTAATTGCTGAAATTTTGGTAATAGTAATAAGAAAAGAGATTATATCTTTGCCAGATATTTCATTTATCAATAAAATATCTTTTAAATTAATTATAGACTTTTTGTACATTATTAAATTCAGTTTTATACCATAACCAATTATAATTGAGATAACTATAAGACTTACTATAAAACTTAGCAGAAAAACTATAATAATTTCAGAACTATGTGCTCTGTAGGAAAGATTATCAAATAGATTATTTATAATAGATCTAGTTAATAAAAATAATAATATTGTTACTATAGAAATAACAGCATGTCCAACAATTTTAGGAAAACCTTTTTTACCTGCATCATTAAGTAAATTTAATTCGGTAAATTCTGTTGAATTTTTTACCTTAAACCCACAATTACTGCAAAAATTTTCGTTACTCTGGATTGAACTTCCACAATTAGAACAAAATTTAATTGAACTCATAAGTATAGATACCTTCCTTTTTGTTTTATTAGTATTATTAAATTGTTAAACTATTGATAATTGTATATTTACTCCTTTCTATTGTTTTATAAATAATCTTTTATTTTATTATAATGAAAAACTAATAGCAATTTTTATAGTGAAGTTAAAATACTTGTCAAGTTGAATATGCCATTAAAATATCGGATTATTTTAAAATAAAACAGATTTTATATGTACTTATAACGTTGTTTCTGTAAATTTATATTAAAATCCTTCTTTTTTGACAAAATAATCTAATAAAAGTCCATTAATCAGCAGACAATGAAGTTTTTGCTTTTAGCTTGTGTTAGCAAATGCATTTCTATTGTGATGTTGTGCTCATTATATAACTAAAGAGATATCTACAATAAGGAATCATAATTGCAATGTAGCAGTGATTAGAGATCTCCTTAGAACTTTATATTTAGGGCCAAGGGAGTTAATTTAATTTTATTGATAGGATAATTACAAGAAGATGTTACGCTATATACGTAACAGCACTAGCTGTTTTTCTTAAATTATGTATCATAATTATTGGAATGGTTGAAATAGTTGTATAATTCCATTGACAGTGGAAAACCTATGTTGTATAATATTTATAAATAGAGGTAGTCAATAGCTCGACTTTCCATAAGATCGTGAGGCCTGATAGAGCGACCGCGAAGCTTAAAGGCCGATAGGCCTTTAAATATTCCTAATCTGTAGGCCGCAGGTTCGACTCCTGCTAGTCCCACCATTTATTATTACTGTTATATCAAGCATTATAGTAGTCTCCCGATTAGCTTTTAACCGGGAGGATTTTTATTTTGTCGTCATTCTTTATTTATTAGGGTTCTTTTTAGCTTTTTAACTGCATCTTTTGCATAGAAGGGATTACATGAGAGTATGTTTTTAAAGTTGTAGTTATGCTTAGAATTTACTCCAGATTGTAATAACCAGGTAGCGTGTGTGTGGAGCAGATCATGAAATCTAGTATTAAATAATTCAAGTTTATCTGCAACTTTTTGAAAAAATTTAGTTATATAATCTGGTCTAATCTCTGATCCATCCTCATGTAGGAATACTAGTTTATCATTTCGATAATTTCTTAATATTTCAGCTTCGTCTTCATCAAAATCTACAGGTCTTCTTCTGGTTCTTCTAATTTTCCTTCCAAGTACTTTTTAACATTTTCTTCGTACTCATATTTTTTATCAGGAGAATTATTTAATGATAATAGCACACAAGTAAGGCTCTCAATATACTCGCCATAGATATCAACGGAAAAAACTTTGCTTTCTAAATCATTCAATACCTTCTGTTTTGTAATCATACTAAGAATAACAGTGTTTAATAGTTGTAACTCTTCTTTCATTGAAAAGCCCCTTTCATTTGTAAAGTTGTAATATATTTCTTTGTTTATGGAATAACCTTGTATTTTTAAACGATTGTACTTAAATCACAAACATTTTTCTGGAATAATTTAAAAAAACACATGTTTTGCAGGAATTTTAATAATCTTGGAGAAGTATATATATGTCTTTACATATATAAGTACTTCTCCAAGTACTAAACATAGCGATAAGCAAAGATAAGAACGCATTAGCATGGACTATTGTAAGTTACTTAATCTTTACTAAAAATAAAATAAGGTAAATTTAAGTATTTTATTTATGGGAATATTTATGTTATATTTATCTTACTCTAAGTAACATATTATATTGGAAGTGATTTAATTTAAAAAAATTGTAAGAATAATGTAAACAGATAACGGCGGCAATAAAAGTGGCACAGACTTTTATTTTTTTAGATATGAAAATATCTCCGTTTTATGATACATATTTTTAGCTGTATAGTCATATTTTTACAATTGGCAAATAAAAATTAAGAAGGAAAAGATATTTTATGGTTGATAATCTAGAAGTTCACTTATATGATTATGAAAGTATATGCTACCATGGACATACTCAAAAAATTATAAACAATATTCTTAAAAAAAGGACATTTAATAGTTCTAAAAAAGAGTGGGAGTGGCTAGGAGACGGTGTGTATTTCTTTGAGAAATATTATAGTCATGCGAGAAATTGGTGTGAAAAAGCAAGACGTTATAATAATTGGTCTATAATAAAAGTAAATATTAAGACAATTAAAATGTTAGATATGATTGATCCAGATAATTTTGATGAATTGAAAAAATTTACTTCTAAAATTAGAGATAGATATAGAGAACTTGGCGGAATTAGAAAAGTGAATACTAAACTTATCTTTAATATGGCTTATTCGAAAGAAAAATATGATGCTGTGAGGCATGCGTTTTCCGTTGGAAAACATAAAGAATGTATAGATCCTACTAAAATGGAAAAAATGGAAATACAAGTATGTGTAAGAAACCAGGAATGTATTTTTATTTTGGAGGAGGTTGTTAATAATGAATGTTAAAAATTACTTTAAAAGAGTATCAGAAAAAATTGATAATATGTCAGATGAAGAATTTTTAGAATTATTGAAAGAGGCTGGAATTGATGATTGTCCGTTGGCAGATGAATTCAGGGGGGTCTATCAACTTAAAAATGATGGATTAAAAAAGAGTTTAAATTATGGTGTAAAAAAGTATGATGCGGTTAATAATAAAATAGGGGTGGCGGCATAGCAAATGGACGAGCATAACTTAAGTAAGTTTTATTTTGATGGATATATAATTAATAATATAGAATTTGATTTCAATAGTCAGTTTGATAATGAAGGAGATATTTTAGAGCTTGATTTTAATCTTGATTATAGTGTTAAAATAGATGAAGAAGAAAATCATAAAGGGTCAACACAATTAAGAATAAAAATATGGGAAGATGCATATAACAATAATTATCCTTTTAAATTGAGCGTTGAAATCATAGGGTTCTTTTCGGCAGATAAGGAAATGGATAAAAAAAAGTTTGCAGAAATGTGTGAGTCAAATGGCACAGCGATTTTATTCCCTTTTTTACGTTCTGTCATAACAGATATAACTAAAAATGCAAATGTTACTCCTTTAGTAATGCCGCTTATCAATGTTGAAAATTTTATAAAAGATAAAAATAATTCTTGAATATTTATTACTTAAAAGCAAACTAGCTAAGAGCAAATAATTTGGCTAGTTTGTTTTTTGTTTGATTATAAATTTTCTATTATATTATTTATTTTTTGGTTTATGTTACTTTTTTTTTGACAATTAGCAATTCTTTTCAAAGATACCTTTGGATTAGTTATATTAATATTATTTTTAAGTATTTTTCTCACAATCCTAGATCTTTCCCCCTCGGGTAACCCCTCATACCATTTCTTCAAATCATCATCTTTACCTTCACGAAACCTGACTACTATCACATTACCAATTCCTATTAGCCATCTTTAAATAACCATTAACGTTAGAAAACTGCCCAAGAGTAGTATTATCCAGTTGAGCATATAAATAGTCATATAAAGCTATCCCTCCACCACTGGTAATAAGAATTACTTCCAACTCCCAAACATTCCATAGTAAGCTAATTTCACTAATAATATTCTGTGCAGTCAATTCAAATGCTTTTTCTATAAATGGACTTAAGTTGACATCTTCACCTTTTATAGTTATTCTTCGTTTTCTTATTGCTTGATCCAGCAGGTAGAGAGGTTTAGTTATACCGAATTGTGCGTTAAGTTCTCTAGCTATTAATTTATAAGCAGAACTAAGAGCAATATTAGAACTGGAACTCATACCGTCCATATATTCTAGCTTATCAGCCACTGTAAATTCAGAAGTACGAAATCCTATGTCTATAACTCCTACAGAAAGATCAGCATAATCTGGACTCACTACCTCACCAGATGAATCCATCAACTGGTCAAAGATGGTCCCGAAAGGCTGAGGAATTACTTGGCAGTTTCTTATATTATAAAGATTGGGTTTGTCATTAAGCTTAAAAACAAGAGTCCCTTTTATTCGTTGAGATAAGTTTTCTTTCATTTCATCTGAATACTCATTTATAGGAAGGCCAGTTACTACATTAATATCTTCTCCAGTAGGGTTAATTAATCCTAAAGCTGTACAGAATAATACTTCATGTTCAATGCTATTAATACGATTCTGGGAAAGAGTAGACATAACTATATTACTTTGCCTGTTAGCAAGAACGCCAACGAAATATTTATTTCCTTCTAATTCTATAACCAGGTTGTCCATTATATTAGAACTATCATTTAATGATCATCTCCTAAATTTTGTATTACAATGTATAACAATGTTATACATATTAAATATACTCATTTATTCACCATGAAATGTTTGTCGCCATTTATGCGCCACGGTATTCGTTTGTATTTTTTTAAAATTTCACATTATCTTATATTATATTAAAGATAAATATAAACAAGTAAAAGTTACCGAAGAAGTTGACGCTTCTAGTGGTGACTTTTTATTTTATTATTAATAAAACCATTATTTTTACTTATAATAATAAATGGTGAAAGGAGTATTAATAATGGCAAAAGCACAAAAAAAGAGTGTATGCAATGAATGTGGTAGTTTAATGGACAGAGAAGGATGGTATTGTAGTAGTTGCTTGTCTAAATATAACGAATACAAGAAAGAGTGGGCTGAGAATAAAAGAATAGATTTAATATGTCCAAGATGTGCTGGTGATTTAGATACTGATGCTACTGTTTGTTCAAAATGTTTAAAGGAAATCCGGCAACAAACTAAAGAAATCAAAAGTCAAAGAGCAAAAAACAATTTATGTATTCGATGTGGCAAAGTATCAGTTGCAAATTCTCTTTATAAAAGCTGTGATAAATGCTTAGAAAAAGAAAAAGAACAGAATCGATTATTGATTGAGAAAAGAATTAATAATAGTGAATGTACTCAATGTGGCAACCAACTTAAAGATGGTGATTATCGTATTTGTTCTACATGTAGGAAAAAACGTAAATCTGTATACCATCGTAGGAAGGAACAGGGCTTATGTCCTAGTTGTGGAAAAGAAAGAGACCATAACAGCTATATTAAGTGTTCTACGTGTAGGGAGAGAGCTAGAAAAAGACAACGTAAGTTTATAAAAAAACAGGACTAGTAAGCATTCATAAATGATTTAACTTTAGTAATTTTATATACTTAAAAATTATATTATGCAAGTGCAAATTTTCGTTTAGTCTTGTAATAGTAATGATTTATAAAAAAATATAAAAAAGAGGATTCCTTAATTATTATTATAGAGAAATCCTCTTTTTGATTTAATTATTTTCAAAGCAGGATATTTTTTAGCAAAAGAGTTTTAATTTGAGATATATTAATAAAACAAGGTAGCTTCCTTTTCTAACTTATTATTAGAAAAGGAAGTTTTTTGTCGATATAGTAAGTTCCCATCTTTGGGTGCAGTATAGCGTGTCCCAATTCATGAGAAAAAACAAACCGTTCCATTATTCTATTTAATTTATCCTGAATTATTTTCATGAGTCATAACTTACCCTAAAATTAGATTTCTTGATTCTCTTGTAAAGATTACAAACTCATATTAACCAATATTTTCCATGAGAAAGGCATACTTATCCCACAATTGTAACTTTAGTGTTTTTTAAATTATCAAACTTCATCATTCTATCATTATTCCATCTGATGTGAATTCTAATTTAATTTCTAATTTAAGAAAAAAATACCCTTATCTAAAGATAGAACCTCATTCTAATGATAGATATTTCTTCTATGTTTATTTAAATGATTTTATATTTGACGATAGAAGTGTTCCATACAGGGAGTAGCAGCAATAACCAAATCAGTTGTTTTAATATCCTCACATTCTGTGGCGTAATATCCATTATTGGCGTCATATTCAAAATTTCTCTTTATCAACCAAAAAATAAATTTTTCAAAAGCCTTCCATCATTTCTAAAATTCCATTCATAAGGAAAATATTTAACTCCGTTATAACTGATATGATACTCATAATTCTCCATCATTTCACCCCTTAAAAGACAATGTAATATACATTATAACACCCAAATTAGGGATTTGCCTTAAAAACTAATATTTAGCCTGTCTATGTACATCTAGTAATAATTTAATCAAATAACTAAAGTCTTGGTTTTCTTCTCCAGTTTTTTTAATTGCCTGCCCGATAGTTTCATTATTTTCCGGCTCTGTTTCTTTAATAAACAAAATATCCAGCTCTTCAATTTTTCTGCCAAAAACTTTTTTAAATAATTCTTTGTTAGTTTCAGATATTTTCATTAATATGCACCCCTTTTACTCACTCAAATAAATCTTCCTTTTATTATATCATTTTACTCCAATTTAAAAAACTAAATATGAAATCTTATTTAATGTAATCTTAAAGAAAAAGTTCTAATTTATGACCTTTAAAAATGAAATGATAATTCATTTTGGCATTTTTAAGAGAGGAAAGAAAAAAAGAGGATTAAGTCAAAATGAATTAGCAAAATTAGTACATGTTGATCGAACAAACAATAACCAGATATGAAAACGGACAAGCTGTTCCTTATGAAGTGTTAAATAAGATTGTAGATGTTTTAAAGAGCCCAAGAATTAGATTGATGGCTTTAGGATGAGCCCTACCATGCTATTATTTAGATAATGTTGACTTAAGTCCTTTAGCTACTAAATTAAAAGCAAACGAGGAAATGAAAGAGGCTATAGTAGAGTTAGATAATCTTAGTTTAATAAATAAATTAGGACCTAAAGATTTAAATCAAGAGGAAAAAGATAAATTGTTGCAAGAAACTATGATGGCTCTTCAGGATGTAAATATATGCGGGATCATATATTAATTAGTCTTTCTGAAACATTTAACATTGATTTAAAACAAGTAGCTAAATTGAGCAAAGATAAGATGATTAAAAAGGGATACCTTAAAAAAAGAAAGGATGGTCGTTCTAAATGAAAAAGAATAGGGGGAATAAGATAAAAAGAACCTTTTGCAAGGATTGCCCTTTCAATCCAAAGACATGTAAAAGAAATCTTTAGACTGTCTGAAATCGAAGGAAGCTAACTTATATTTCAGACTATATGATTCATTAAAAGGATCGATTACAAAAGCTACCTCAAAGGTTATGATTAACACATGGCAAATATTTTTAGGTGAATATGAAGAGGAGGTTGTTTTTGTAGCAGTAAAAAAACTGATTATAAATAAACCGACTTGGCCTCCTAGTGTTGGAGAAGTCGTTCAGGAAATTGAGAAAATGAGGTTGTCCAGAAGAAGATGAGATAACAGGCATAGAAGCCTGGGAGATGGTTAGAAAAGCTATTGCCAAATACAGTGCTATATATAACCCAGATAAGGTACTAAACACTCTTCCCGAAAGAGTAAGCAAAACAGCTCAGGTCATAGGATTAAATAAGAATGCAATGAATGATGTTGCTGACACTTTTTTAATGAACAGGTTCATGATCTAACACTATTATTAGGATCATTAATTATCTGATTTTGGTTATTCCAATCATCTGTTGTTCCCCAGTGTATCTTTTTCACTGCTATCTTATTATTTTTGTATCTGAGCCAGATATTATTGTTACTAAAATCACTAGAAATATAACTATCTGGCATTTTATCCTTATAATTGGTTTTGTCTAGTTCCCCTCTTAATATCAATCCATCCTCACGCGGAAATTAGCATTTATTGAACTTCCATCATTCACAATAATTTCATCATACATTAAAACATTTAAGAAATTTTCACCAAAAACATTTCTCCTTATATAAATCCTAACATGATAAACTCCTTTTTCTTCAACCTCTACATTATAATATGCTTTCCTATTATCATCACTATCAACTTCTATATTAGTCCAATATCTATTTTCTTCATTAAATATATTTATTGTACCCCTATTCCTATAAATAGGCTGGTCTTCACCATCCATTCCTATTTTAATTACACCATAAACTTCTGCTGGTAGATTATCACCACCACCAATCAAACCACTACAACCACTCAAAAAAATAATAAAAAAAACAAATAAAACTAATAAAACACTTCTCTTTTTAATTGAACTCAATTATGTATTTCACCCCCTCCCAACAATACAACAAATCGCAATACAACAAATCGTATCATAATCATATCAAAAAGGGGGTTCCCCTGTAAATAACAATATAACCCAATAATTTATTCAAATTTTTCTTTTAAATCCACTTCAATCAAATCTTTATCTTCATCCCATCTACTATATATTTATTTGATTCTCCTTTGATTTTATGCATACCTTTCCTAATCTGCCTTCTTTCTTCTTGAAGTGAATATTTGTTATCATTGTTCCTGTCATTTTTCTTGATGTTTTCTAATTCACTTTTGTACTCCACCAATTCTTTTTTGATTTCGTTGTTAATGGAAAAAGTTCTATTCGTCATAGTTAACTACCTCCATTTTCTTCTATAATTAACTACTGTACCATCGTATAATACTTAGAAAATAACCCCTAAAAATATAACTCCAAAAATAAATTTATGATTTTATGCAGTAACAAAACCCTACAACACTTTGGTATGAGATACGCTAAGAAAAGACTAATGAGCCTTTCGGGGCTTTTTTTTTGCTTAAAAGCTTCTTCGAGATATTTGTTACTAATTATATTATCATTAGAATTATTATTTGATTATTATTTAGATCTTTATTTTCACTTTCATACATGTTCAAAATGATAACTATTCTTTCCTAATCTTGAAAAACCGATAAACTTATTGAGCCATTACCATTGATTATATTATCATTCATGGATAAATTAAGGAATAAAGACTGAGATGAAAAACTTGTTTTATCTAGAATATTTTAATATAGGTAAAATATAACGAGAAGTCTTTTGAAGGGGGAAAAATAATATGGGAAAAATAGCATTAAGCTTAGCAATTTCACTTATGATTGTATTTATATCTTTTATAAGTTTAGCAGAAACCCATGAAGAATTATTTGTATTTTTGTCTCAATTTGAAGGTATGAAATATGAGGTAAGAGATAGAGCGGAAAGCTTTGAGGAGGATAAATACGTAAAAATTCTTGACGACTTTTTTGATGACTTTCTTAAAGGCAACGCAGAATTCATAGAACCATATCACAAAACAGATGATATGGTGATTATGAATTGCAAAGCTTTATGGGCGGTTTCCTGATTTATCTTTTTGGCAAGGATGAATATCTTATCTTGATTTTGAAGAAACTGAATATATGATAATAGATTCCACATTATAATTTTAAAGTTTATGAAATAGATTTTACAATGGATGGAACATATGAAACTAACTTTTACAGTAGTGGATATAGAAATAGTGGAAACTCTGGAAACTAGATATGACCTCTTGAATTGGAGTAAGAAAGATTTAAATTCATATAAATCTAAATATGCTCTTGGATTGGTATCAGTACTCCCTGAATATGAAGTGAAAAATAAAAAAAAAGGTGAAAAAATGAACCATAATAAGTACTATTGGCATGGAGATGATGTATTAAGTAAAGAATTGAATGTTAAAAAAATCAAAAATATTTTTATTGCAAGTGCTTTCTTTTCTAATTATGGTTTGGAATTATTAAAAAAAATAATAAATAACAATTCTTTATCTAAAGAAAATGTAATAATTTATCTTTCGCCAGAATTTAGTAATGATAATCCTGGGAAATTACTTAAAAAATTATATGAAATTGCTAAAGTCTATATTGTTTATAATATACCTTTTCATCCAAAGGTTTATCTTATTGAACAAGAAGAAGATACAAAAGTTATGTTTGGTTCCTCTAATTTTACAAATGGTGGATTTAATAAAAATATTGAATTTAATGTAATTAATAATAAATGTTCTAAAAAAGAAATTGATAAACTACAACTTTTTTTTAAATTTTGTAATAATAATTCTAAATTAGTGAATCAGGAAATTATAGATATATATATACAACAACATAAAGAATTAAAAAAACTGAAACAAATTCAACAGTCTATAAGAGAAAATTTACATAAATTCGAAAGTTTAGAAGACCCATTCAAGAAAAATACATATAATATTAGTTCTTATTTTTTTTCCTACTCTGATTACGAAACTTTTTTTAAAAAGAATCAACAGAGATCAGATATAAATATTATGAAAAAAAGAGAGCATGTAGAAGAAAAGCTTAGAAAAGTACATAAAATAATATATGACGATGTAAAAAAAATTAATTTAAACTGTCACTGGCGAGATAAAAATATAACCAGCTCACTTAGGCCAAATAGATTTAATAAGGGAAAAGTAAGTTGGTTAGGAATAAGGTATGGTAAAAGTAAAAAAGAATTGGATTATTTGAATATGGGAGCTGAAGCTAATGAAGAACTTGGATTTCAAAAGCATGCCTGTTTACTATTTTCAATATATTCTTTAGGTGTTGAAATAAGTTTATTTCACTCGGTTATACATGATGCTTTTGATAGGGGTTATATTCAAGATCAATTAAAAAAGGATTCATATAGAAAAAAGTTGATTAAAGAGATAGAAAAACTAAAAGGAGAAAAATTTATTTGGCACTTGAAAAATAAGGACAGCAATGAATCATATGAATTTCATATCGATAATGAATCAGCTAAGGATTTTGTGGCTTTTTATTTAAACAATGATAAAGATGGATTAGCATCTTTTATGTCTTATTTTATTGATCCAGATAGTGATGAGCTAAAAGATATAAATGCTTTTACGCAAACTATAATTAATAAGTTCAAAAAAATGATTTATATATATAGGCTGGTTGCTTTTAGATGTTAATAAGAAGATTAGAAGGGTTCTACAGTTGCTTATAGATAGGCGTATACCAAATTGTTTCACCTCGATTTTTTAGAAAATGAGAGGTGGATTTTTTTATGTCAAAAAAGAATTACTGTAGGTAAGAACAGTTAAATATTCTGTATTTTTTAGAGGAAATTTGTCGTTTATATAGTATTTATATAATAAAGCATAAAAGAATATAAAATTAGAGAGGATGTAATTAAATGAAGAAAAAAGTTATGATTATGATTATTACAATTAGTATCTTTTTAGTATTGAGTGTTGGAAGTTTTGCTGAGTCTTTCAAAGATGTACCAGCAGAACACTGGGCAAACGAGGCTATAGATAATCTAGTTTCACATGGAATAATTTCTGGATATTCTAATGAAATTTTTAGGGGAGATCAAAAACTTAGTAGATATGAAATGGCTTTTATTTTACATAATATTTTAGATATGTTGGAGGCATCATCAAGTCAAGAAATTAAAATTACTATTGATGAAGACATTTTCCAAAATGATGAACTTATAATGGAATATAGTAAAATAGAAGGAATTGTAGATGTATTAGAACGTATGTTAGTAGAGTTAGAATATCAGTTTAATAGAATAGATGATATAAAAGCAGAAAGAACGGTAGTATTAAATGTTGAAGAAAAAGATCCGAGGATAGCTTATAAGCAATCTTTGCTTCCAATATTCGGGCCTTATGCAGCTGCGAATTATGTGGTTAGTACTCCTGCAATAAATCCATATCAAGATTATAATAGTGATTTAAAGCATAAAGCAAGGGCTCAAATGCTTTTTAATATTGGAGAAATTGGAGCTGGTATAATTTTAGATATTATGACTAACGATAATCGTCATCCATTATCTTTTACGATAACAGGTTTTGCGGTTGCTATGCTACATAATCATTTCTTTGGACAAGAAATGGCAGGAATTGCTGCTGAGTATAATCGTAAATTACATGATAATTTCGAGTGGACTTATCCTAACTTAGTCAATATTAATTTTTAGTTATAGTGTATCATATCGATATAATTAAACAAAAAAACTAGTGTTAGTAAGCTTTAAGCGTTAAATATACCTGCCTTCATCAACAGATGAGCAGGTTTTTTTAATCACTAAGATCAACTACCATAGAATTGTGAGACCTGATAGAGGGAAGAAGTTTAAAGGCACATATTTGTAGTTGCTAGTTGCAGATTCGACTCCTACTAGCCCCACTATTTTGTTTGCATAACGCCTTTTCTGAAGATAAATATATTGGTATTTATGAATTTATTTTTGTATAGTTATCAGTATTTGAGATAAACCTAAACAATAAGGAAATTTACTTTATTGTTTAGGAGGTGGATTATGTCAAACTATTCATTTATTGACTTGATCAACGATACTCTAGAGAAATCTCAAAAGCCCTTGTCATCGAAGGAAATATGGGAATATGCAATAAAATATGACCTAGATAAGAAATTACAATCAAAAGGAAAGACGCCATGGAGGACAATTGGCGCAAGAATATATGTGGATATTCGAGATAATCCTAATTCTCTTTATGAGAAAGTTGGTAAAAGACCTACTAGATTCTATCTAAAAAAATTTATCAACAGTGAGGACATATCAATTACTCAAAAGAAAATTCAGGAGGTTGAAGATGAGTCAAGCAATAGTATAAGTAGTTTTAATGAAAGAGATTTACATCCCTTACTTGTCAAATATGTAAACGAAGATCAACATTTTAAAGGATATTCTAAGACTATATATCATGAGAAGTCCAAATATAGTGTAAAAGGAAAAAACGAATGGTTACATCCAGACATAGTTAGTATATATTTTCCCTTTGAAGATTTTGATAATCTAACAACTAGAGTTCAGAAAAATCTCTTTGAAACAACTTTAGTAAAGATTTATTCGTTTGAGTTAAAAAAGACTTTAAATTTTAATAATCTTAGGCAATATTTTTTTCAGGCAGTTTCTAACTCTAGCTGGGCTAATGAAGGTTATCTTGTTTCCTTTGAAATTGAAGATGATGTTGAATTTAGGAGTGAATTACAAAGATTAAATAATTCATTTGGTATAGGAGTTATATTATTGAACTCTCAGGATATACATCAAAGTGAAATATTATATCCAGCTAATGAAAAATTACAACTAGATTGGTCAACTATTGATCGATTAATAAGTGAAAATAGAGATTTCCAGAAATTTTTCTTATCTATTATTGAAGATATTCAGTTAGGTAAAGTTAAAAGTAAGTATGATAAAGTGTTAACTGATAATGAATTCATGGAGTATGTAAAAAACAAAGATATATATAAGTAGTGTGATATAATTTTATTAGATAAAAATGTCTTTGAAAGGATATCTGCACATAAAAAAAAGCCAACCATTATGGTTGGCAAGAGGAGGAGAATAAAACAAAAAATTATAATCTATGTGATCCCTTAATGGGTTAATTAAATTATATAATACTAAGATTAATATATAGTTAGTTTAAGATTAGAATTAAATTAAAATTTTATTCGAGAAAAGTTTTAAGTTAAAATATTCAAATATAAAGGAAAAATTTAACTACTACCCTTCTTTTTTGACGCTTTTTTATCGTTTAAAAAAAATAAATCTAAAGAAAGATAATATAAAGGAGTATAATTGTTTTATTAGTCGAAAGATTTTCTCCTTTCAACAAAGGTATTTTTTTATAAGTGTAGAAATATATGGTAAGGAGGGGGTAGAGTGAAAGACATTAAAGAAAAAGATTTACAGAAATTATTAGAGACATTTAGTATTTGCTCAATTCCTAAGAATCGTAATTATTGGTTATTTAGAATTAATAACGGGAAAAATTTCAATGATTTTTATATGGAAAATTTTATTGCCATCGGTCATGAAGAAAGTTCGTTATATGATGAACTCTGTCTAGATCTGATTAAGTCAGAGGACTATGAATTAATACATGAAGAAGTAAAAAGGATTGATACACAGTATTATGAATATTGCGGGATAATAACTTATTATATGGATGTTTTTATAAATAGAATGAAAAAAGGGGATATAATCTTATGTCCAAGTGAAAACTCTTCTTATATTGCTTTCGGTATATTAGAGGATGATAAGGTTACAGAGATAAGTGAAGAAAAATCAAGGCGCTTATATAACTCAGGTAGATGTCATTTCAGAAAACGAAGGAAAGTAAAGTGGTATAAATATGTTGAGAGAGACAATCTAGATTTATATTTACATAAGTTATTAAATTCATATTATGCAGTTGCAGAGGCTAATGATTACTCTCATTATATAAACAGAAGTTTGTATAATTTCTTTATAAGTAATAATAAACTATATGTTATATTTGAAGTGAAAAACAATAATAATATTAACGCTGTAGAAATACTGAATTTTATAAATAATGTGATTTATTGTATAGAAATATATAATAAATTATATGATAAGAGTTTTAACAAAGAAGATATTGATATGAAAATAAATGTACATTCTCCTGGTCCTATTGAATTTTCTTCATATATTAGTATGGGCTTAGTGATAGCTGTGGCTATAATAGCTTTAGCAGGAGGGAAGGGTAAATTTAAAAAATCAAGCAATGAGATAGAAGGAGAACTAGAGACTGACGGCTTAATTATTAGAATATTAGAATTTTATAAAGCAATAAAGGAGAATAAATTAAGTGAAAAAGAAATGGAATGGAAGGAGGATTTTATAAATACTACTCAGCAACTTAATATAAAGATTCCTAATATAGATGAGGAAGATAAAAAATAAAAAGTGCTTCTTAGCACTTTTTTGTTTTTGCTTTATATGGGGATGAAGCTTTGAAATATTTAAATGTAATAATTAATGAGCTTATAATAAATACTACGTCATGGATGTAAACTGTATCTAAAATAATAATGTTATTAATAAAAGGTATAAGACCAATCGTATATTTTTGCAGGAGGAACATTATTGCGAATATAGTGTAATATACTGCAAATTTACTTATGATATGAAGAAAATTTAAAAATATTTTCATTCTCATATATTCACCTCCTATTTATAAAGTATAATACATTATAATATATTATTCAAGTATAAATTTGCTAAAAAATAAAATTTTTGCTACAAAATAAACATTGCAGTGTTAATGTCAAAGTACTAAAGTGAAGAAAACATATTTATATAGAGGAACAGCTTTAAAGAGTAAAAATTTTTCGAGTTAATTCGCCCCATAAATACAATAT
>JBBJJH010000027.1 GCA_037623315.1 Halanaerobiaceae bacterium ANBcell28 | reverse complement strand
GAAGCGACAAGAGTTATCTTAACATCTCTCATACTTACTGTCAAGAACTTTTCAAAGTTTTTCTCGAAAGCTCTTAGCTTCATTTTTTAAAGCGACAAGAGTTATCTTAACATCTCTCATAGTCACTGTCAAGAACTTTTCAAAGTCTTTCTTGAAAGCTCTTAGCTTCTTTTTTTGAAGCGACAAGAGTTATCTTAACATCTCTCATAGTCACTGTCAAGAACTTTTCATTTTATGCAAGATTGCAAAGCCAATTTATTTTAAACAATGATAACTCAGTTATCTAAATCGTCATAGCTAAGCAGGCAATTCATCTACGAAGTTCAATTAATAAATTAAACAACATTATATTATATATGTATATATATTATCAGCTTGCGAAACTCAACTCTTTCTTGAAATTCTTTTTATACAAACAAAATAGTATTGAAGTATTCTTTTTATCAGGAACATCTTATTAACAAAATAACAATTTATAATGTTAATAAACCTTCAATACTATCTATTATCAATCTAATTAGCCTCTTCCTCTAATTCAATATTAAAATCTTTATGACAGAAATTACTATGCTCACAACTATGAGGATCTTTTTCAACAAATTCCTCATTTCTATAGTCCTTAATAGCCTTGTGTAGTGCATCAGCAGCTAGATTCGAACAGTGCATTTTTGCAGGTGGCAATCCATCTAATGCCTCAGCCACACTTTTATTACTAATTTCTAAAGCTTCATCCAAAGACTTTCCCTTTACCAGTTCTGTAACCATACTACTAGTCGCTATAGCTGCTCCACAGCCAAAAGTCTTAAACTTAATATCTTCAATAACATCATCATTAACCTTTATAAACAGTTTAATGATGTCACCACATACTGGATTCCCCACCTCACCTACTGCATCAGCGTTATCTATAGAGCCTACATTTCTTGGATTAGTAAAGTGATCCATTACTTTTTCTGTGTACATATCAACTCATCTCCTTTGTAACAATAAATATAATAAAATAATTTTTCAAGTCTATTATGTCAATATTTTTTATTTTTGCTCCACATAAAGCGGAGACATATCTCTAATCTTTTGAACTATAGAAGGCAGTACACTACTTACATATTCAACATCTTCTACAGTAGTATCCAAACCTATAGACAGACGCAAAGAACCATGTGCAATTTCATGAGGATGACCAATGGCTAATAATACATGTGATGGATCTAGAGAACCAGATGTACAAGCAGATCCACTAGAAGCTGCTATACCAAGCATATCTAAATTTAACAGTATAGCTTCACCCTCTATATAACGAAAACAAAAATGTACATTATTAGCTAACCTATTTTCATTTCTAGGACCATTTAGGATTGAATACTCTATTTTTGATTCAATTTCGTTAATTAATTTATCTCTCAGATTTCGCATATACTCAATATTCTTATCCAATTCAATAGTAGCTATTTCTAGAGCTTTAGCCATCCCAACTATTCCAGCAACATTTTCTGTTCCAGCTCTTTTTTGCCTTTCCTGTGCTCCACCAGATAACAAAGGAATAATTTTTGTTCCTTTTCTAATATACAAAGCACCAACACCTTTAGGGCCATTAAATTTATGAGCTGATAGAGACAATAAGTCTATACCCAAGTCTTTGACATCTACTTTTGTTTGCCCAATAGCTTGAACGGCATCAGTATGAAAATATACACCTTTATCTTTTGCAAGCTCTGCTAATTCTTTTATTGGCTCGATTGTACCTATTTCGTTATTAGCCATCATAATACTAACCAAGATAGTATCATCTCTAATAGCTTTCTTTAAATCTCCTGGATCAACAAAACCTTCTTTATCTACTTCTAAATAAGTAACTTCAAATCCATAGACTTTTTCTAGTTGTTCGCATGCATGTAATACAGCGTGATGTTCTATACTAGATGTTATAATATGTTTACCTTGATCTTGCAATGCAAACGCAACGCCTTTAATTGCCATATTATTAGCTTCAGTTCCACCAGCTGTAAAAATAATCTCTTGCTCTTCAGCACCTAATATTTCAGCAACCTTTTCTCTAGAATCACTAACAGCACGAGCAGACTCTTGTCCTGTAGTATAAACACTAGAAGGATTACCATAAAACTTTGTAAAATAGGGTTCCATAGCTTCAAAAACTTGCGGAGATAGCCGTGTAGTGGCTGCATGATCTAAGTATATTTTATTCATAATTCCACTCCTTCTATATATGATAAATAAAATCTGTAGTTTTTTGTTTTTTATATTCTTCTTTTAGTTCTAACAATGTAACAGAATCTAATATTTGATCAATATTTTTTTTAACTTTAATCCAAACTTGGTGAGTAACACAATCCTTACTATTATCACACTCATCTTCAGAAAGTACACAATCTACAGGTGCAATAGGACCTTCTAATGCTGTTATAATATCTTTAACGGTAATATCCTCTGCTTTATGATTTAAAAGATATCCCCCATGTGCTCCTCTTACACTTTTTACAATACCAGCTTTTCTTAAACTAGCAAATAATTGCTCTAAATATTGTTCCGAGATATTCTGGCGTTCTGATATTTGGCGTAATGGAATAGCTCCATCATTTTGAGTAACGGCTAAATCTACCATAGCCCTTAAACCATATCTACCCCTGGTCGATACTTTCATATATTATCCCCTTTCAATTCCGAGTATTTTCCTCAACTTTAAAGATATTTTAACACAATAATAATATCTTGTCAATTGATTTATATATATTTATTTTCAATTTTTCTCATTTTTATGTTATTCGCTGTTTTCTCAACCAAAACCTTTTCCACATGAGAGTATCTATTAGACTTAATTAAAAAAAATATATCCACACCCTCATTGCTATATTCTGTTTTCAAAAGTTCCAAATTAAACGATTCTATCTGTCCTAAAACAGTACCAATGAGCTGATAATCTACTCTCACCTTAACAACATTATGTAAACTAAGTATTCTTAAACCAGCTTCTCTAATTAACAATCTGGCAGTTTCACCATATGCTCTAATCAATCCACCGATTCCTAATTTAGTACCTCCAAAATATCTTGTTACTACAATTATAGTATTAGTCAAGCTAGCGCCAGTAATCGCTTGTAAAATTGGAGGGCCTGATGATGATGCAGGTTCCCCATCATCATCGTATTTTTCTATAAATATATTGTCAGATTGTATTCTATAAGCACTTACATTATGGCTCGCGTCGTTAAATTCTTCTTTAATCATATTTAAAAAAGCTTGAGCTTCTTTTTCTGTGCGTACATATTTTATGTCTCCATAAAACTTACTATCTTTAACTTTATTTAATAGCCGAATATTTTGAGCTGGTACATGATATTTTTCATTCATTATTCTTCCTCCAATTCCAAGCTCATCATTCGTTTATCTATAATTTTTTCCATCCCATGTTTACCTGCTTTATAAAAACTAAGTTTTTCTAAACCATCTGGAAAATACTGTTGTTTTACATAATTTTTTGAATAATCATGAGGATATTTATATTCTAAACCATGCCCTAAGTTTTTAGCCCCTTTATAATGGGCATCGCGAAGATGCATTGGGACTGTACCAATATTATTATTTCTTACAAAGTTGATAGCTGAATCTATCGCGCTTACGACTGAATTACTTTTTGGTGCTGTGGCAATATATAAAACAGCTTCAGCCAGTGGAATTCTCGCCTCTGGAAGACCAACAAATTCAACAGCTTTAGCAGCAGAAATAGCTACTTCAAGAGCATGCGGATCTGCAAGACCAACATCTTCGGCAGCATGTACAATTACTCTTCTAGCTATAAACTTAGGATCTTCTCCTGCTTCTAACATTATTGCTAACCAAAAAACAGCGGCATCTGGGTCGGAACCACGCATACTTTTTATAAAAGCCGAGATAGTATCATAATGTGCATCGCCATCTTTATCATAATTCAAAGCTTTTTTTTGTAATGACTCAGTTATTATATCTGAATCAATTCTTATTAGACCATTTCTATCAGGAGGAGTAGTTAAAACTGCCAATTCTAATGCATTTAATGCAGTTCTAGCATCTCCATTAGAAAGTTTTGCAATTAACTTAAATTCTTTATCACTAATATCTACATGATATTCGCCTAAACCTTTTTCAACATCACCCAAGGCTTTTTTTAAAATATTTATTAAATCTGTTTCAGATAGAGGATTTAATCGAAATATTCTAGATCGAGATAACAAAGGTGAATTAACTTCAAAATAAGGATTTTCAGTAGTGGCACCTATCATAATAATTATTCCTTCTTCAACAGCAGGTAGAAGTGCATCTTGTTGTGATTTATTAAAGCGATGAATCTCATCTATAAACAATATGGTTTTTTTATTATGTAAACTTTTGTTGTTTTTCCCTTTTTCGATTACCTTTCGCAAATCTTTTACTCCAGATGTAACTGCATTCAAACGTATAAATTCCGATTTTGTCTGTTTTGCAATTACCTGAGCAATACTAGTTTTACCAGTCCCAGGAGGACCATATAATATTAGCGACTGTACTCTGTCGGCTTTAATTGCTCTATAAAGTAATTTACCTTCACCAATAATATCTTCCTGTCCATATACTTCATCTAAATTATTTGGTCGCATCCTAAAAGCAAGCGGCTTATCATCAACTCTATTTTGGCTTTCATGTTCAAATAAATTCATTGATATCTCCCCGTATATATATGATTTTTTTTTCAGTCAAGATTATATCAACAGGCAAATCATATCTATCATTTGGTAGTTCATCAAATAAAAAATCATCAAACGACAAACCTATAGAAATAGTATTATTATCTTTTTTTGCTAATAATTTATCGTAATACCCTCCACCATAACCAATACGATAACCATTTCTAGAAAAAAGTAAACCAGGCACAACTACTATATCGATTTTACTTAACGGAATATTATCTCTTGATAACGGTTCTTTAATACCCCACATACCTGATTTAATATCAGTTTTCAAATTCTCAATTTGACCAATTTCCAATTCCTTTTTATCATCTCTTATGTATGGTAGATAAACATCTTTCTTTCTCTCTAATAATTCTCTAATTATCTTAGTAGTAATTATTTCATTACGAAAAGAGTAATAAATGAGAAAGCTAAGATCTCTTTTTATATAGGGTAAAACAATAAATGTTTCAAAAATTTTTTTACTCACTGTATTAACTTTCTCTTTAGAAAATCCTTTACGTATATCTAAATATTTATTCCGCAATTTTTCTTTACTAAGCACAAGATCACCTTTTTCCACTAAAAAAACTAACCTTTCAAGGTTAGTTATCTTTTCAGTATTGCTGCGGCCCACCATGCCGTGTGATTATTCATTTTGATCCCTGTCTTCCAGGTGGGTGCCCTCCTATCTGGTTTACATTTCCTTTTAAAAAGGCTTATGTGCTGCAAATAGAGACCAGGCTCCCTATGTTTTGGTGTTGGTCAAAACATTATTAACCATCACGCACACGGTAGAACCAACAACTCTTAAGTTAGTTATATATTATCATAAAAGATATTGCAATGCAAGTATTTTAAGTCATAGGATTAATAGTTATTTTTGGTAATAAAAAACATCTTGAAAACATAGTTTTTATTAGAACATTACTTATTTATTCCAAAAGGAGGAATGTATAATGATAGCACAATCTCTAACTACAATTATTTTATTAGCAGTTATTGTAGAAGTTTTAACAAACAGCATCAAGGCTGTAATACCGTCAATTAAAGAAGGACATAAAAAAAACGGCAGTCGTGTTGCTTCTGCCGTTGTTGGTGTTACTCTTTGTATTACAACAAGAGTCGGAATTCTAACAAATCTAAATATATTCATTTCTTATGAGATAATTGATTTTATAATCACAGGCATAATAATATCTAGAGGTGCAAATGCAGTACATGATATCATTTCAGTCTTTGAAAATAAATTAGTCTAATTAATCTAATCTTTTTGGATATTATCTTATTCACAATCATTCTCTTTATTAACAACTCTAATCCCTAATTCATCTAATTGTTTCAATGATACACTTGATGGTGATTTTGTCATAGGAGATGTTGCTTTTTGTGTTTTTGGAAAAGCTATAACATCTCTAATAGAGTCAGTCCCACTTAAAATCATAATTAAACGATCTAAACCAAAAGCAATGCCACCGTGAGGAGGAGTACCATACTCAAATGCTTCCAAAAGATAACCGAATTTATCATTAGCTTCATCTTCATCTATCTTCAAAGCAGCAAATATCTTTTCTTGAAGATTCCTATTATGAATCCTAATACTACCACCTCCGACTTCTTCTCCATTTAAAACTAAATCATAAGCTTTTGACTTAACTTTTAGTGGATTTGTTTCTAATAGATGAATATCCTCTTCAAGAGGAGAAGTAAACGGATGATGTAATGCTACACAGCGGTCTTCTTCCTCATCGTATTCAAACATAGGGAAATCAACTATCCAAAGAAATTCATAGGAATTATCTTCAATAAGTTCTTCATCTTTAGCTATTTTCAATCTCAAATTAGCTAGTGAATTAGCAACAACTTTAGGTTTATCCGCTACAAATAATAATAAATCTCCTTGTTCAGCATTTAAAGAAGAGATTAGATTATCTATTTCTTCTTCACTTAAAAATTTAGCTATAGGTGATTTTATTTCATCATCCTTAAGAGCTACCCAGGCTAAACCTTTAGCTTGGTAATTTTTTACAAATTCCGTGTATTCATCAATTTTTCTTCTCGGAGAACTTGCTCCACCCTTGAAATTTATACCTTTTACCTGCCCACCATTTTTTATAGTTGCGCTAAACACTTTAAATTCACTATCTTCAAGAACAGAAGTAACATTATGTAACTCCATTCCAAAACGTAAATCCGGTTTATCAGAGCCAAATCTATCTATAGCCTCATCATATGTCATCATTGGAATTTTCTTTGGAACTTCTATATCGACTAACTCAAACAAAGATCTTATCAACCCATCAGTTAACGAAAAAATATCCTCTTCTTCTATAAATGACATCTCAATATCTATTTGTGTAAACTCAGGTTGTCTGTTCGCTCTAAGGTCTTCATCTCTAAAGCAACGGGCTATTTGAAAATACTTTTCCATACCCGATAGCATTAACATTTGTTTAAACAGTTGAGGAGACTGAGGAAGAGCAAAGAACGAACCCGGATTAACCCTACTTGGAACTAGGTAATCTCTTGCACCTTCAGGTGAACTTTTAGTCAATATAGGAGTTTCTATTTCCCAAAATCCTTGACTATCTAGAAAATCCCTAGTTCTTTTCATAACTTTATGTCTAAGTCCTATAATATCCTTCATTAAAGGCCTTCTCAAATCTAAATATCTATATTTCAGACGCAAATCTTCACTTGCATCTACGTCATCCATTATTAAAAACGGTGGTGTCTTAGCGCTATCTAATACTTCTAATTTTAAAGCATTAATTTCAATTTCTCCTGTTAACATTTCTTCATTAACATTACCTTCCGGTCTTACTTCCACTTGACCAGAAACTACAATTACATATTCAGAACGTAACTTATTCGCTTTTTCAAATGACTCAGCATCTATATCAGGATTAAAAACGACTTGAACTATACCTGACCTGTCTCTTAAATCTATAAAGATCATTCCGCCAAAGTCTCTTCGTTTTTGCACCCATCCTGTAATAACCACTTCTTCACCAGCATTAGCTTTCGATAGAGAAGTACATTGATGTGTTCTTTTCAATTTTTCTTTTCTTTTAAGCATAAAATTCCCTCCTGTTTCTATAAATATATCAATTTACTGAATACAAAAGGAATAATTATCATTCTTCAATAAAGAACAACAACCATTCCCCATATTCCTTACTATTTCTTCCTTATCAACTAATTATCAAAGAATATTTTTTGCATTTTAGGAAGCAATTTTTTTAATTCTATTTCTTCCTGTTCACCATTTTTCATATTTTTTATACTTGCCTTACCAGAATCTAATTCATCCTGGCCTAAAATAATAGTATAAGTAGCATTCATTCTATCAGCAGCCTTCATTTGACCTTTTACACTTCGTTCCAAATAATCAATCTCTGTTTTAAAACCGTTATTACGAAGCTGATAAATATATTTAAATGCAGCCTTTTTAGCATTATCTCCAATTGTTGTTATATATAAATCAAGATCCTTATCTATTGGTAACTCTACTTCTTGTTCTTCTAAAATCAGAAGTAACCTCTCCATCCCCATAGCAAAACCCACCGCGGGAATATCTTTACCACCAATTTCATCTGCTAATTTATTGTATCGGCCACCACCAAGCACAGTGTCTTGAGCTCCTAAACCATTATATTTTATTTCAAAAGCTGTATTAGTATAATAATCAAGACCCCTAACTAATTTATCATCAATGATATAATTAATTTCCAGAGAATCTAGATATGATTTAACTAAATCAAAATGTTCAGCACAATGTTCACACAGATTGTCAAGAATACTTGGTGCATCATGAACGATTTTTGAACAACTATCTTCTTTACAATCTAATACTCTTAAAGCATTACGTTCAAACCTATTTGTACAATCATAACATAAACCTTCTTTATGAGCAGATAGATAATTTTTTAACTTATTTAAATATTCTTCCCTACACTCTGGACAACCAATACTATTGATATAAACCTCTAGATTATCTAAACCTAATCTATTTAGATAATTAACACCTAAAGAAATTACCTCTGCATCAAGAGCTGGGTCATCTGCCCCAAACACCTCAACTCCAAACTGATGGAATTGACGAAATCTACCCGCTTGTGGTCTTTCATATCTAAACATCGGTCCTATGTAATAGAACTTTTGAGGTTGTGCTAGCCCATATAATTTATTTTCCATAAAAGAACGCACTACAGAAGCAGTTCCTTCAGGACGCAGTGTAATACTCCTACCACCCTTATCCTCAAAAGTATACATTTCTTTTTCTACAACATCAGTAGTTTCCCCTATACCTCTTTGGAAGAGTTCTGTGTATTCAAAAATTGGCGTTCTAATCTCTTCATAATTATAATTTGATAATACTTTCCGCGCTACTTCTTCAATGTACTGCCATTTTAAAGAAAACGGGGGCAAAATATCATTTGTCCCCCGTGGTGCATTTAACTTCATTTGCTCACCTCATATTTATATCTTATTACTTTTATTATTTCTATTTTAGTATTTATAATTCAATAATTACTCCTAATTTTCAGGTGCAAATTCAATTTCACCTATCTCAACTTCTCCTATTGCTTCGTCAATAGCACTTGTATCTTCAATAGCTTCTTCTTGTATTTGCATTTGCTCTTGATAATCACTTATTTTTTCCATAATAGCTTCAGCTTTTTCTTCAGCACCCATCATTGCAAAACCCATATAAATTTGATACTGAGCCATAATATTAGGACCAGCCAATTCAGAAGCTCGATCTAATAAAGATATAGCTTTATCTGCATTATCTAATTCCATCATAAATTCTGCATATTGATAATGCAGTTCCCAATCGAATGAATAATCTTCAATAGCTCTTTCGTATATTTCTTGAGCCTTGTCCAACTGATAATCAGCATTATATGCTTCAGCTAGATATACATAGGTCATTGCTGCAGGATTACGTTCTAATGCTGTCTCTAATTCCTCTATAGCAATATTTATATCACCTGATTGCAATGCTTTAAAACCACTAAGAACAGGATCATTAATTTGAATGTTACTATTTGATTTTAATTCTTCTAACCAATCACTAAGTGCAAGCATTTCTTTTTCACGTCTTATATTTTTCTCAATTTCTTCCTTACTATCTTCATAATCTTCGCCTACTGCCACTCTTTTTTCGAGTATATTAAAAATATAAAAAGCATCTTCGCCTTCAATAATTTCACTCAAACCTTTATCAAGTCCAAATGCTAGCTCAGTAACATCTGCTGGCAAACGATTATTATCTCTGGATATTTTACCCAAGTCTACATTAGGCATATCAGAATGTTCCTCTGCTAAATCAAGAAACTTAACACCGTCTAATAATTCTTGATTAATATCATTAATTTTCTCTTCGGCATGATCTTTATCATCAGCAAATCTTTGTACTATTAATTGCGGATGAATCTGCTCATAAGAATTAATTATTTCTTCTTCACTAACTACAATATTTTTAAATACTTTTTCTTCTAATACCTGTTCAATTATATTATTTTGATCAAGATCTCTTTTAATTTCTGTCCTGAATTGTGTCATAGTTCTGTTAGTCATCTCTAAAAGATTTAATAGTTCATCTTCTGTCATTTGGTTTTCTTCAAGTATTTCAACTATAACCTCATCTACATCTTCATCACTAATTTGAGACCTAAAATTAGAATCATCAGCAATTTCCATAATAAGTTCTCTTTCAATAACTAAATTTAAAACATCAAGTTTTAATGGTACTTCTTGTGCACGTGGTATATCTTCCATACCTGCAACATAATTCCTCAAAATAGAATAATAATGTTCCTGACTTATATTATTCCCATTTACAACAGCAATATTTGCAGACTGAACTATATCTCCTGATGAAAATCCACCACCCATAAATCCATATCCCATCATAGCACCAGTTACAACCATAGCAACACATACAATAATAATTATAACTTTACTATAGTTCCTTATAGTATTAATCATATTTTCACTCCTTTTCTAATCTTTATTAATTTTATCTTATTCTTAAAAAAATGTCAACTTAATAAAAAAATTGTTTGAATTCACCAATACTTGTTTTTGGACCATGGCCTGGATATATAGTAATATCTCCATCTAATTTTAACAAGTTCTCTATAGAATTAAATAATGTTTCTTGATTAGCTCCTGGAAAATCAGTGCGGCCATAACTATTTTTGAAAATTGTATCTCCTGTAAATAAAACCTTATTTTCTTTATTATATAAAGTAATGCCACCTGGCGTATGCCCAGCTGTATGTATAATTTCAAAGTTTGAAATTATATCTCCATCTTCTAGTAAATTATCGGCAGGTGAAATCTTAATAGGATTCATAGACATAAAAGATAGATTTTTTTGAGGATCTAAGAGTAATGGATTATCTAGGCTATGTATACTTAAAGGAACATCAAGTTTTTTTCTTAAATAATCAACTGCCCCTATATGATCAAAATGGCCATGTGTTAATATAATTCTTTTAATAATTATTTCTTTCTCTTCAATATAATTATATATTTTATCTCCATTATCCGCTGGATCTATCACTATCCCATGATTATCATTAAATTTTACCAAATAACAATTCGTGAGATTAAAGCCTATAGGAATTGTATATATATCCATTCTTACCTCCTAAAATTCTTTATTACTATCCAACATAAGTGTTAGCGGACCATGATTTAGAATGTCTATTTCCATCATTGCTTGAAATTCCCCAGTTTCAATTTTCAAACTGGTCTTATTTGCTTGTTCAATAAAGTAATCATACATTTTAAAGGCAGTTCCAGGGGAAGCTGCTGAAGAAAAGCTTGGCCTTCTACCCTTTCGGCAATCACCATACAGAGTAAATTGAGATACAATTAATATTTCTTTGTTTAAATCTTTAGCTGATAAATTTAATTTCCCTTCACTATCTTCAAATATCCTTAGATTTATTATTTTTTCTAAAAGATAATCTGCATCATCAGTCGTATCACCATTACCTACTGCTAAAAATAATAAAATACCACTATCTATTTTGCCTATAATTTCTTCTTCAACTGATACTGATGCTCTTTTTACTCTTTGTATGACAGCTCTCATTCTATCACTCCTTTGCTTAAAATTTAACTCCTTAAAGTATAGCAGGTCTCTGCGAAGCTTTTTCTCATTGGCTATTATAAAAAAGACTTCATCCAAAGTAATAATTCCATACTTAAGACTTTATATTAAGTAGGTTTGCTTCTTTCGACAGATAAAATTCCTGGTATATGGTCAATTTTCTTAATTATATCGCGCATATGTTCTAAACTACTTAACTCTAATGACAATTCAATATGTGCTCTATTATATTTATCAGTACGTGCAATTACCGAAGATAGGTTAACTTCTTCATCTTTGATTAAACTTGTAATATCATTTAATAAATCCTTTTTGTTAAATGCATCAATACTTAAATTAACTTTATAGGATTCATTGCGCTTACTATCCCAATCCACTTCAATTAACCTTTCTTTATCATTTTCTATAAGAACAGACAAATTGGGACAATCAGCTCTATGAATAGAAACACCTCGTCCTCTAGTTATAAAACCCTCTATATTATCTCCTGGAACAGGATTGCAACATTGGGCTATCCTAACTAATAAATCATCAACACCTTTAACTCTAACACCTTTATCTGTTGATTTTTTGGGACTTTGCCTAACCATACCCTTCATTTTATCAACGGTTAATTCTTTTTCTTCCTTAACAACTTTTAAATTATTAATAACCTGTTGAGTCCCAACCTGACTATAGCCTATCATTTCTAACAATTCATCTGCATTATTTTTTCCTAATTTTCGAGCTATTCGTTGAAATTCTTCTTGCTTTTCACTTTCCTTCAATTCGATATGACGCTTCTTCATTTCCTTTTCGATCATATCTTTTCCTCGTTGAACTATCTCATCTCTAGCCTGTTGTTTAAACCAGTGTTTGATTTTACTTCTAGCCTTAGAGGTTTTTACAAATTTCAACCAATCACGACTAGGTCCATTACTGCTTTTAGATGTTTGAATCTCTACAATATCTCCATTTTTCAAACGATATTCTAAAGGTTTTATTTTACCATTCACTTTAGAACCTACGCAAGTTAATCCTACCTCAGTATGGATATGAAAAGCAAAATCCACAGGGGTAGCTTTTTTTGGAAGTGAAACAACATCACCTTTAGGAGTGAAGACAAATACTTCATCTTCAAATAAATCAATTTTCAAAGTTTCCATAAATTCCTGAGGTTCCTGTAAATCCTTTTGCCACTCTAATAACTGTCTTAACCAGGAAAGTTTCTCCTCAAAAGAATCATCTTTACTTTTACCATCTTTATATCTCCAATGAGCAGCAATACCATATTCAGCTGTCCTATGCATTTCTGGTGTCCTTATCTGTATTTCTAATGGATCTCCATTTGGACCAATTACAGTTGTATGTAAAGATTGATACATATTTGACTTTGGCATAGCTATATAATCTTTAAACCTCCCTGGTATAGGCTTCCATATTTCATGTACCATACCCAGGACCTCATAACATTCACGCACAGAATCCACTAAGATTCTAATAGCTGTTAGATCGTATATTTCATTAAAGTCAATCTCTTTACGTTTCATTTTCTGATATATACTATACAAGTGCTTTGGTCTACCATAAATTTCAGCTTCTATCTGACTCTCAGAAAATCTCTCTCCTAATATTTCTATTGCCTTTTGAATATCTTTTTCCCTTTGAGCCCTATTAGCAGCAACCTTTTTAGCGATTTCATAATACATATCTTTATCCAAAAAACGAAATGATAGGTCTTCTAATTCCCATTTTAAGCGGGAAATACCCAGTCTATGAGCCAAAGGCGCATATATTTCTAGAGTTTCTTTAGCTTTTTCAATTTGCTTTTCAATACTCATATAACTCAACGTACGCATATTATGTAGTCTATCTGCCAGCTTTATCAATATTACCCTTATATCTTCAGCCATAGCTATAAACATTTTGCGTAAACTTTCAGCCTGCTGTTCCTCTTTAGTTTTAAATTTTAGTCTAGTTAACTTTGTAACACCATCTACTAAAAGAGCAACCTCTTCACTAAATTCTTTTGCTATATCCTTACTACTAACTTTAGTATCTTCTACTACATCGTGCAAAAGGGCCCCAACAATAGAAATAATATCTAATTCAAGTTCTGCTAAAATAAGAGCAACACCTAACGGATGTTCTACAAAAGGCTCACCTGAAATCCTATATTGACCCCTATGTGCTTTTTCTGCATAAGTAAATGCCTTTTCTATAATTGATAATTCTGGTTTATCCATATATATATTTATTTGTTTTTTAAGTTGTCCTAAGTCCATGAATAGAACTTCACTCCTTTAACAAGGAAAAAACTTCTTTACCTTGTAACTTCTCTCTCCCATTTAGAAATTCTAGTTCTAATAAAAAAGCTATACTAAAAACTTTAGCTCCCAGTTCTTCTATTAAATCTACAGCAGCGGCTACTGTTCCTCCTGTAGCCAATAAATCATCTACTAGTAAAACCTTGTCTCCTTTTTTCAAGGCATCTTTATGCATTTCTACAGCATTACTACCATATTCCAAATCATAACTTGCAGTAATCGTTTCCCCGGGTAATTTACCTACTTTCCTAATAGGAATTAAGCCTTTACCCATAGCTAATGCTAAAGGTGCTGCAAATATAAAACCACGAGCTTCTATTCCAGCTATATAGTTGAAATCATAATCTTTATAACGATCAACTAGCTGATCAATTGTCTCTTTAAAAGCATCTGCATCTTTCAAAAGGGTAGTAATGTCTTTGAATACAATTCCTTCTTTGGGAAAATCTGGTATATCTCTAATTATCTTTTTTAAGTCCATTATTGCTCCTCCTAATACTCGGATAAAATATATTTATCTAAAGCTAATTTTTGATATCAAAGGAAATAAATCTTTTTGCAACATTATCTCTTTTAATTCATCAAACTGTTTAATTTTATCAATAATTTCATTATAACTGATAGAACTTGATAAGTCCAGTTTTCGATTAGCTTCTCTTGATATTTTAATACTATTATTATTTATTTTTATAAGACCTAATTCATTCAAAATTTTAATACTATATTTTAAGATTGTTTTATTACACCTTATCTTCTTTCTATCTTTTATAAATTGATGTAATTGATCAATTGATACACTCTTATTAAGAAATGTTTTTGTATAATAATAAAACTCTCTTAAATATTCCGCAGAAGGTAAACTGTTTTTTATTATTTTACAATTAACTTCAATACTCTCTTCGGTAAAAATCAAATGCATATTTAGTCTTTCAAGTTCAAATTTATTTATTAATGATTTCATTTCCTTTAGTGAGAACGGCATTGAGGAAAAAACAAATTCGTCTATATTTACACCATATAAATTTAAATCACTTGAAGGTGTTACAATAACTAATCCCTTAGTTCTTTCTTCAAATAGTCTAAGATCTTCAGATTTATCTGCAGTAAAAAAATATTTTTCATCTATTTCTTTTTTCAAAATATCTATTAATCTTAAATCATTTGCATATAATAATACTTTTTTTCCTAAGTTCATTAATTTTTTTATATAAATGCTATGATTTTGGCAACCCCTTTTATCAGCAATTTTAATTTCTCTCGTTTCAAAATATACTGGGTGTGTATTAAGATCTTCTCTGATTTTAAAATCCTCTAGACACAATTGCAAATTTTTCTGATTCTGCCAGGTATTAATATCTAAATGAAAAGCTATATCAACTTTTCCTTCGAGAAACTGTTTATGATAATCGCCAAAACCAAAACCGATGCCATTCAATTTATTTTCAAGTAAAAATTTAATATGTTTCTTTTCTTTACCAACTGGATATGCTTTATCTATATTTGTATTTAGTAAGACAAACTTCGGACGTGAATTTGCCATACCATAAGGTTCCAGTTGACTTAAGTTTTTATAAAAATTATTTGTAATATCACTTACCTCAAGAACAGCATCCACTTTCATTTCTGCTATTAAATCTTCATCTGTCAATTTATTGTTTAAATAATTATTAAATATTTCTCTGAATTCATCAATTTTATTCGGAGCTATAGATAAACCGGCAGCCATTTTATGGCCTCCAAAACTTTCAAGATAAGATAAAGTCTCCAATAGTGCCTTATGGATATTTAAAGACTTAATGCTACGACAAGAACCCTTTCCTATGTGTCCATCTATAGCTATTAAAATAGTTGGGCGATAATATAGTTCAACTATTTTTGATGCAACAATTCCTATCACACCATGATGCCATTTATCAGAAGCCAGAATTATTGCTTTTTCCTTTTCTAAATCCATCTCTTCAACCATCTCTTTAGCTTCTTCAAAAATCCTCTTCTCTATATCCTGCCTTTTTTGATTAGCTTTACGCAAATTCAATGCAATTGATTTTGCTTTATCATTATCTCTTTCAATTAATAATTTTATACCTTCTTCTGGATTAGCTATCCTGCCAGCTGCATTTAAATGAGGAGCTAGCATAAAAGCAATATGACCAGTACTAATCTTCTTATTGTTCAATCCTAGTAAATCTATTAACATTTTCAGACCAGTATTGGGTTTTTTATTTATAATTTCAAGACCCTTTTTTACAAAAATTCTATTTTCTCCCTTTAAGGGTACGATATCTGCTACAGTACCTAGAGCTACAATTTCTAATAATTCTTCAAGTAAACTAGAATAATAAGTGGATTCAACTTTATATTCTAATGCTTGACATAGCTTGAATGCTACTCCCACACCAGCAAAATCTTTAAAAGGGTAAGCATCATCATCTCGATGCGGGTCTATCACTGCTAGTGCTTCCGGCAATTCATCTGCTGCTTGATGATGATCAGTCACAATTACATCTAAACCATTAGCAGAAGCATAGCTTACTTCATTAAGAGCAGTAATACCACAATCAACGGTAATTAATAAATCATAAGAATCCTTTATAAAAGAATTAATAGCATTTAAGTTTAGTCCATAACCCTCTCTTTGACGATCAGGTAGATAATAATCAAGTTTATAATTAAATTTTTCCTTAAAGTAAGTATAAAGCAAAGCAGTAGAACTAATACCATCAACATCATAATCTCCAAAGACAATTATTTTTTGATTATTTTCAATTGCAGTAATTATCCTATTTATTGCATGATCCATATCTACTAATAAAAAGGGGTCTTCTAGATTCTTTTCATCTCCATATAGGAAACTTTTTATTTCTTCTTTTGTATCTATTCCCCTTTGGGCTAAAATTTGCATCAGTATAGGATTAATATCATTAAACTCTATAATATCATTGCTTTTTTTTACAGTCCATTGTTTTCTTAGCATTTTTATCACCATAATACTTATTCCGTACAAATCGTTAATTTCCTGCTAGTAAAAATAGTAAGTTAAGAAAGGCTACAATATATCTATCTCTTTTTAAGATACTCATTTATTTTTAATAAAAATTTATTCATTTCTTCAGCTGTACCTAAAGAGACTCGTAAATAGTTATCAATTTTTTTATCTTTAAAATATCTAAGCAATACACCATTTTCCCTCATATAATTAAAGATTTCTTCTGCAGCAAAATTCGGATGACTTATAAATAAAAAGTTTGTTTTAGAAGGTAATACTACAAAGCCCAATTCACTAAGTTCTTTAATTAGACTTTCCCTAATTTGAATAAGCTCATTTTTTCTTTGCATAAAATAATCTTGATCAGCTAAAGATGCTTCTGCTGCTGCCAAAGCTAATCTATCCATTGTATAAGAATTAAAAGAATTTTTCACGCTATCTAAAGCATTAATTAAATTCTCATTTCCAAATGCGAAGCCAATTCTCATGCCAGCAAGAGCTCTAGATTTAGACATAGTCTGTATTACTAATAAATTAGGATAATCATTTATTAGATTAATAGCTGACTCTCCTCCAAAATCAATATAAGCTTCATCTATAATTACTACACTTGATTTATTCTTATCTAAAATAATTTTTATTTTATCCAAGGAAAGATAGATACCTGTAGGTGCATTAGGATTAGCAATAATAATGCCTCCATTTTCCTTTGAAAAACAATCAATATCAATAGTAAAATCATCATTCATTACTACATTCTTATAATCAATATTAAATAACTTTGAATATACCGGATAAAAACTATAAGTTATTTCTGGAAATAATATAGGCTTACCTGGATTAAAAAAAGCCATATATGAAAAAGCTAGTACCTCATCAGAACCATTTCCAACAAATATTTCTTTCTCCTTTATTCCATAATATTTAGCCAATTTTTTTTTAAAATCTTCGCATTCAGGGTCTGGATACAATCGCAAATCATCATTACTGGCTTTTTTTATTGCTTTAATAACCTTAGGAGAAGGGGGAAATGGATTTTCGTTAGTATTCAATTTAATATATTTCTTATCTTTTGGTTGTTCTCCAGGTACATATGGATCTAATTTTTTTGTTAATTCGCTCCAAAACTTCATGATTACCTCCTAAAATTTTCCTGATCTAAATATTGATATAACTAGCCATAAACCCATAATTCCAGCTATACTAAAACCTAAAAAACCCAACAAAGGAAAACCATAAAAATCTGGTTGCATATCTATCTGTAAAACCATAGATGAGCCTATAATTAAAGCAGAAATGATAAGACTAATAGAAAGCCTATTTGAAACAATATCTATCTTATTCATTAGTTGCTCTAGATTTATATGTTTAAACTGTATTGTGAATTCATCGTTAATTATATCATTTAATAATTTCACAAACTTCCTTGGTAATCCTTTGGTCATACTTCGATAATCCCAAAATTTATGTAACATACGTTCAAAAATATGATCTGCTTTTAATTTGTTTTTTATAAGTTCCCTACTAAAATCATTGGCTACATCAATAATATTAAAGCTTGGATCAAGCAAATAACCTACACCTTCGTTTAAACCAATTGCCCTAAATAATAGAAAAAACTCTTCTGGCATTCTAATATGGAAATTAAATAATAGACGCTCTATATCATCTATTACAGTCATAAAATTTATATTTCTTAGTTCTATTCCATAATACCTATTTAGCAAATCCTGAACTTCAAGTTTGAATTTCCTTTGATCAAGCTCTTCTTCAAAATCTCCTAATTCCAAAATTAAATCAGATATTATATTTACATCTTGTTTTAAAACAGCAATAAAAAGCACACTTAATTTATCTTTGTCTTCCTCTGTCAGTTGTCCCATTAGACCAAAATCTATATAAGCAAGACAATTTTTATTTACTAAAAATATATTACCTGGATGTGGGTCTGCATGAAAAAAACCATCAATCAAAACTTGTTTCATAAAAGACTTAGCCCCAATAGCTGCTAATTCTGTTAGATCAAGATTTATATTTTGAGGTTCATCAATTTCACTAAGTTTAATACCTTTAATTTCCTCTAAAACTAATAGCTTTCTAGTAGAAACATCCTCATATACTCTTGGTGCTATAATTCGCTTTTCATTATTAAAGTTATTAGTAAATTTATTAATATTAGCTGCTTCACGTTTAAAATCAAGTTCTTTTTTTAAACTTAATCTAAATTCTTCTAATATCTTTTCTGGTTTTAGGAATTCAGGTATAATACCTTTTTCTACTGCTATCGAAACTATATTTCTTAATATTTCAAAATCAACATCAATGATTTTATCAATTTTTGGTCGTTGTATTTTTAAAATTACCTCTTCTCCATTTGATAAGACAGCTTGATGAACCTGAGCAATTGATGCAGTAGCTTGAGGATCTTTTTTTACACTTAAAAAATCATCCATATAATTTGATCCTAATTCATTAATTAAAACGTTCTCAATTTCATAAAAAGGAACTGCATCTACATCATCCTGTAATTTTCTTAGTTCTTTAATATAATGTGGTGGTAAAATATCTGCTCTAGTACTCAATAATTGACCTAACTTTATATAAGTTGGTCCTAAATCTTGTAATACCATTCGTAACCTTATAGCTCTTGTCTTTCTATTTAATTTATCCTGACCTTTTTTAAATCTTTTTTTAAACGGTAAAAATTTAATCAAATCAAGATTCTCTACTATCACACCAAAACCATTTTTTAAAAGCACTTCTGCAATCTTCCTATATCTTTTAAAATGCCTATAATGTTTGGGTATATTAGGAATCACATTACCACCTCTAGTTAAATTATATATTTAATAAAGAACCCCCTGACTTTAACAGGGGGCAATTATTTACTTCAAATTTTCTTGTATTTATCTTTTAGCTGGAGAAAATTTTTCCTGCCAAGTTACTAATAAAGGACTGGCTACAAATATTGATGAATATGTTCCAGCAGCCATACCAATAAACAAGGCTAACATAAATGTTTGTAACTCAGGACCACCAAATAGATACATAGCTAATATTGCCAGCAATGTAGTCATAGAGGTATTAATTGAACGTGGCAAAGTATCTACAACTGCAGTATTTGCCTGTTCAATAAATGGCTTATTTCTATACAATTTCATATTTTCTCGAATTCTATCAAAAATAACAATAGTATCATTAATAGAATAACCAAGTATCGTTAATAAAGCTGCTACAAAAGCTGTATTTACTTCTCTACCAAGTAGTGCAAATAAACCTATTGTAATAAGAACATCATGTAAAAGTGTAATTATAGCGACAATTGCAAATCTAAATTCAAATCTAACGCTTACATAAATAATTATGGCAATCGAAGCAAGCAAAAGTGCCCACAATGAATATATCATTAATTCTCTTCCTATTGCCGGTCCAATCATGGTTGTTCTTAAAACTTCTATAGAAGGATATTCTGCTTGAAATGCATTTTCTATTTTTACCATTTCTTCAGGATCCAATTCCTGCATACTTATTAATACACCCTGAATTTCATCTTCTACAATTTGACGAACAACTATTTCTTCATAACCAAGTTCTTCAATAATACTTCTAGCTTCTTCATTGGAAACCTGTGTGTCAAAACCAAATTCCAATAATGTACCACCTAAAAAGTCGATACCAAAATTTAAGCCTTGGAAAATTAAAAATATTAAACCTATAACTATTAATGCCGAAGAAAAACTGTACCATATTTTTCTTTTACCTAGAATATCCATTATTCCTGCCCCCTTTTCACACCAAAAGAACGTGGGTTATTTAGTAATTTAGTATGTGTAAATAAATCTACTATATTTTTGGTCACAAAAAATGCAGTAAACATACTAAGTACTACACCTAAGCCTAGTGTTATAGCAAAACCACGTACAGTTCCCCCAGTAAAATATGCTAATATAAGAGCAGTAATGATCGTAGTAACATTTGCATCTAGAATAGTTGTATATGCTCTCTTAAAACCAGAATCTACAGCAGCTCGTAATGTTTTACCACTCTTACGTTCATCCTTTATCCTTTCAAAAATAATGATATTAGCATCTACAGCCATACCAATAGAAAGAATAAGACCCGCAATACCAGGAAGAGTTAACACTGCCTGTAAGCCTGCTAGGGCTCCCAATATAATCAAACCATATATCGCTAGAACAAGAGCTGCCAAAACACCTGGAAAACGATAATAGAATACAATATAAATACCTACAAGTAATAAAGCAATTAGCCCAGCAAAAATACTTCTTTGTACAGCAATTCTTCCTAAAGTAGGACCTACTGTACTAGCTTGAATAGCTTCTACTGGAACTGGCAAAGCTCCTTCTCTAATTAAAATTGCATGATTACTAGCTGCATCAGTTGAATCATAGCCAGTTATATGTCCACCACCTCTAATAACAGTCTGTACTACTGGATTAGTCAATTGTTCTTCATCAAGATATATTCCTATCCTTTGTCCAATATATTGACTAGTAATAGCTTCAAACTGCCTTGAACCTTCTCTTGTAAGGTCAAACTGAACAACTGGACGACCATACTGATCAAAACTAGCACGGGCATCACTAACAGCATCTCCAGTCATTAAAGTTTCTCCAGCTTCATTCCTAAATGTTAATACCGCAGTTCTACCAATAACTTCCATAGCTTCGTATGGATTTTCAACTGCTGGCAATTCGACAATAATCCTGTTTCTACCTTCCAAACGAACATCCGCTTCAGCTAGTCCAACAGAGTTAACACGGCGTTCAATTATCTGACGAATACCCTCCATCATCTCAGATGTTACTTCTCGTTCTTCTGTCTCTTGAGCCTCTAAAACAATGTGAGAGCCACCTTCTAAATCTAAACCTAAATTAATACCATAAAAGTGAAATAGCAAGTAAGAAGAAATTACGATAGCTAATATAAATGCTAATTTCAGCTTTCTTTTTTGTTTATACCTCATTATAAACATCCTCCTATCTTGTTCCATATAAAATTTTATTATCTATAACTCGCATCTCTCTTAGTGGCCAATATACCCAAAAAGCTTTTCCTGAAATAGATTTATAGTCAACAAAGCCAACATATGTAGGAATTCGGCTATCTGCACTATGATTCCGATTATCACCCATAACAAAAAGCTTTTTTTCAGGCACTAAAGAAGGTCCAAAATCCCCATGCATTTCTTCTTTTAAATAGGGTTCTCTTAATGGTTCTCCATCTATGTATGTCACACCATCTCGAATATATATAGTTTCACCTGGTAAAGCAATTACTCTCTTAATAAACCTATTTCTTGGCGCCCCTTCTGGTGTAAAAACAATTACTTCATATCGTTCTGGTTCGCGAAACCTATAAATAAATTTATTCACAAAGAGCCTTTCGCCATTATGTAGAGAAGGTGCCATAGATTGACCATCAACCACAAAGGATTGCGCAACAAAAGTTATTATAAAAAAAGCCAATATTCCTGCTATAATCAAAGACTGGATAAATTCCTTAATATCTCCACTATCAATCATTATAGACCCCCAATAAAAATAATGTTCTTAACTTTTCTCATTATCTTCTGATTTATTGGCCTCTTCTACATTGCCAATACTATTTTTAACAACATTAATATCAACATTGGGAGCTATTCGCAATTTAACATTATTATCTTTAATTTTGATAATTTTCCCTTTAATACCACCGATAGTAATTATGTCGTCTCCAGACTGCAAAGCATCTAGCATTTCCCTATGTGCTTTTTGTTGTTTTTGTTGTGGACGAATTAAAAAAAGCCAAAATACTCCAAGTACTACTATAAACGGTAAAACACCAACTATTAATTCCATAAAACATCCTCCTATTTTATCATTTCTTTTTTTATACTCTTTCTCATTTAAATATTCAACAATTATTTCAAAATTCCTGCTAATTTTTTATTAAAGTTCATATTTATTATAAAAATTTTTCCTGTAAAGCAAAAAATGATCTTTGTTTATAGCTTCTCGAATTTCTTCCATTATTTTTAATAAAAAGTACAAATTGTGATAAGATGTTAATCTAACAGCTAATATTTCTTTCCTTTTAAGTAAATGCCGAATATAAGCCCTAGTATAATTCTCACAAACATAACAATCACAATCATGATCTAAAGGAGTAAAATCCTTTTCATAAACAGCATTTCTAACTGTTATTTTCCCTTTTGATGTAAAAACGGTACCATGTCTTGCTATTCGTGTTGGCAAAACACAATCAAACATATCTACACCCCGCATTACACCTTCGATTAAATCTTCAGGGGTTCCTACCCCCATTAGATATCGCGGCTTATCACTTGGCATAATAGGAACAGTATAATCAAGAACATCATACATTTCTTCTTTTTTTTCTCCTACACTTAAGCCGCCAATCGCATATCCTGGAAAACCAATATCCATCATTGCCTCTACACTTTCTTTTCGTAAATCTTCATAAACACCTCCTTGGATAATACCAAAAAGAGCTTGTTTCTCATTGATCATAGCATTTTTACTTCTTTTAGCCCATCTGACAGTCCTCTCCAAAGACTTAGCTATATAATCATAATCACAAGGATAAGGTGGACATTCATCAAAAGCCATAACTATATCAGAACCTAAATCCATTTGTATTTCCATAGCTTTTTCAGGTGAGATAAAATGCTTTGAACCATCTATATGTGATTGAAAGTGAACTCCTTTTTCAGTAATCTCATTTAAATCTGATAAACTAAAAACCTGAAATCCTCCACTATCAGTTAAAATTGGTTTATCCCAGTGCATAAAATTATGCAAACCCCCTGCTTCAGCAATCAATTCAGAACCTGGCCTTAAATATAAGTGATAGGTATTAGATAGAATAATTTGAGACCCTATTTCTACTAATTCTTCAGGAGTCATTGCCTTTACTGTAGCCTGTGTACCTACTGGCATAAATATAGGAGTCTCTATATCCCCATGTGGAGTTGATAAAATTCCTGTTCTCGCTAATGTATCTTTTTCATTATGTATAAGTTGATATGATATAGCCATCTATAACAACCTTTCATTATTTTTTATCTAATTAACATTGCATCCCCGAAACTAAAAAATCGATATCTTTCTTCAACTGCTTTTTCATATGCACTCATGACTTTTTCTTTTCCTGCAAAGGCACTTATTAGCATCATCAATGTAGATTTCGGTAGGTGAAAATTAGTAATTAAAGCATCAACAACTTTAAATTCAAATCCTGGATATATAAATATATCTGTCCAACCTTTTGCAGGCTCTATTTTTCCTTTTTCACTAGCTATTGCTTCTAAAGTACGAGTACTAGTAGTTCCTACTGCAACTATCCTCTTATTCATTTCTTTTTTTTCATTAATCAAATCTGCAGTAGATTCTTCTAATTGATAATATTCTGCATGCATTTTATGTTCTTTAATATCATCAACCTTAACGGGCCTAAATGTTCCTAGACCAACATGTAAAGTTAAGTAAGCAATATCAATTCCTTTATTTGATAGCTTATCAAATAATTCAGTTGTAAAATGTAAACCAGCAGTAGGTGCAGCTACTGAGCCTCTATTTTTTGCATAAACAGTTTGATAGCGATCTGGTTTTTCCAAATCCTCATGAATATAAGGTGGCAAAGGTAATTTTCCTAAATCATCAATTATATTATCAAATTTGCCATCATATTCAAAGCGCATTAAACGACCACCAAAATCAGTATAATCTAAAGTTTCAGCAGACATTTTTTCTCCAAAAGAAATCTTAACACCTTTTTTAACTCTTCTCCCTGGCTTTACCAGTACTTCCCAAATATCATCTTCTACTTCGTTTAGCAGTAAAACCTCAATATCTGTTCCTGTTGGCAACTTTTTACCAAACAATCTAGCTGGAATAACCTTACTATTATTCAGAATTAATAAATCTCCTTCATCCAAATAATCAACTATATTAGCAAAAACTCCCTGTTCAATAGAGCCATTATTTTTATTTAAAACCATCAAACGAGACTGGTCACGTTTTTCCATAGGTTTTTGAGCAATTAATTCTTCTGGTAAGTAGTAATCAAATTCATCTACTTTCATGTAACACCTCCAAATAATAATTTATCTATATTATTTACCAATAGTTTAAAAAGTATATCAAAACAAACCATCTTTGTCGTTTTTCTTAATCTTAAGGTGTTGATATGCAGCAATAGTTGCTACTCGCCCTCTGGGAGTCCTATCAATAAAACCAATTTGTAATAAATAAGGTTCATAAACATCTTCTATAGTCTCACACTCTTCACTAATAGCAGCAGCCAGAGTATTCAATCCAACTGGTCCTCCATCAAATTTATTGATAATTGTTTTCAACAATTTGTGATCAATATTATCAAGTCCAAGTCCATCAATTTCCAATAAGTTCAAAGCATCATCTACAACTTTTTTTGTAATATTCCCATCAGACCTTACTTCTGCGTAATCTCGTACTCTTTTTAGTAATCTATTGCTAATCCTTGGAGTCCCCCTCGATCTTCTAGCAATTTCTATTGCTCCTTCTTCAGCAATCTTAATTTTAAGAACACGGGCAGATCTTATGATAATTTCTGATAACTCTTTGGTATTATAAAATTCCAATCTATTTATAACTCCAAATCTATCCCTTAAAGGAGAACTTAACATACCAGCCCTAGTTGTTGCACCAACTAAAGTAAATGGCTCTAAATCAAGGCGAACAGATCGTGCACTTGGACCTTTTCCTATCATTATATCTAATGAAAAATCTTCCATAGCAGGATACAAAACTTCTTCTACTACTTTATTTAAACGATGTATTTCATCAATAAACAAAACATCATTTTCTTGTAAATTTGTTAATATAGCAGCTAAATCACCAGGACGTTCTATTGCAGGTCCAGATGTAGTTTGTATATTTACATTCAATTCATTTGCTATTATATTAGCTAACGTAGTTTTCCCTAAACCAGGAGGACCATAAAGCAAAACATGATCAAGTGCTTCTTTTCGCTTTTTAGCAGCTTCAATAAATATACTTAACTTTTCTTTTACTTTTGATTGTCCAATATAAAAAGATAAACTTTGCGGTCGTAAAGTTTTATCAAGATTTAAATCTTCCTGTCCTTTTACCGCAGATATGATCCTTTTCTTTTCATCCATTATTAACGCTCCTTAGCAATATAAGAAAGAACCTCTTTGATCTTGTTTTCTATACTCATATTATCAGTAATTTCTACCTTTCTTAAAGTACTTTCTATTTCTCTAGCAGAATAACCCAAACTGAGTAAAGCATCATATAGTTCTTGATCATTAGATAATTTTTTTATCTCTTTATCTAAGCCTAGAGCAAGATTCTCTACTTTATTTTTTAATTCTAATATTAAACGTTGAGCTGTTTTAGGCCCAATACCTGATATTTGCTTCAAAGTTGAAACATTCTCTGTTAAAATAGCATTAACGAACGACTCAAGTGCTAATGTAGAGATAATATTCATAGCTGCCTTAGGGCCTATGCCCGAAACAGAAATTAATATTTCAAAAAGTTCTTTTTCTTCCATAGTAGAAAAACCATAAAGATCCAACTTGTCTTCTTTCACATAAGTATAAATATATAATTCCGCTGACATATTTTCTATAAGATTAGTATTTGGCATGTATACTTGATACCCAACATCGTTTACATCAATAATAACTTTATCTTCAACTTGCCATATAACTTTACCTTTTAAATAAGCAATCAACAGAAACTACCCCCTCAATTTCTTTAAATTCCTATTTAAAGCACGGCTATTACCATGACAAATAGCAACAGCAAGAGCATCAGCAGCATCATCAGGTCTAGGAAGCTCTTTTAGATTTAATAAAGCTTTAACCATCTCTTGTACCTGCTTTTTCGCAGCTCTACCATAGCCAACTACAGCTTGTTTCACTTGCAATGGAGTATATTCTGCTACTTTCAAATTTGATTGTGCCCCAGCCAAAAGCAAAACACCTCTAGCTTGTCCGACTTTTATAGCAGTTTTAACATTTTTATTAAAATATAATTCTTCAACCGCCATTTCCTCAGGTTGATATTTTTTAATTATTTCTAATAAATCAGTATATATCGAAGCTAATCTATCTATATTATTACTATCCGCTGAAGTTCTAATAACACCATAATCTAAAACTTTAAATTTATTACCTTTTTTTTCAACTAATGAATAACCAACTATAGCTAGACCAGGATCTATCCCTAAAATTAACAAAAAACCACCTCATAACACTTATATAAGTATTCCAGTAAAAAAAGAATCATGATATCTTAATCCATGTTTATGCTGCTAATTAAGCCATCAAGTATTGATAATAACTCTTCCTGAGTATTAACATATATACCTTTTCTTAAACTTTCTATCTCTTCTTCAGGCAGGTTTTCAACATTTATATCAGTAATTTTCTTTAGATGATTACCATTACCATTAAAAATAGCAATCTTAGAGTCTTTAATGCCTAGGTACATTTTCTTTTCTTTATTAGGAGCAAATTCATTCACAGACTTATATAAAATCATCATTCTTCCACTACTATACTCCTTTAATTGCCAATTTTCAAGAAGTAGAAGAAACTCATCTAAGTTTAAATCAATAAACTCCTCTGGCATGGCAACTATCTCTTGAATCAATATGTTACTTTTCTCATAAAACACCTGAATAATTAAAGGTGTAGATTGTAGAATCTTATCTTTTTGCGATAAAGCAAGAGAATTAAAAATAACAAAGCTTCTCTCATTCTTATCTCTTCTTAAAGATACTGCATTATTCTTTATCTTATTTAATGAATCTATAATATTTTCAGGCAAAGGAGAACCCTGAATAGAAATCAAACTATCTAAGTATGGTGTATCACTATTTAAATTAGTGTTTCTATCGCTCCATAATATAAATATTGCAATTAATAAGACAAACGTCAAAAGTAATTTCCTCCGAAATTTAGGCATAACAAGTCATCTCCTGCATATTTTTTCTTTATTATTACCTAAATCCAGAAAAATATACAAAAGACACTGAAAAAATCAGTGTCTAAAACTTATTCTTCTTTACTGATTTCATCCATTATATTACTTGGTATATCAAAATTAGCGTAAACTTCTTGAACATCATCATGATCCTCTAAGACATCCATTAACTTTATTGTTTTTTTAGCAGTATTTTTATCAAGCTCAATAGTATTATCAGGAATCATTGCTACATCTGAAGAAAGCACTTTAATATCATCACTTTCTAATGATTTCCTTACTTCTTCAAATACAGATGGTTCAGTATATATATTTAGTACGTTTTCTTCAACAAGAACATCTTCTGCTCCAGCTTCTAAAGCAATCATCATTAACTCATCTTCATCATAATCAAGTTCATCCATATCAACAACAATTTGTCCTTTTCGATTAAACATCCAGGCAACACAACCAGATTCCCCTAAATTACCTCCATGTTTTGATAGTAAATGTCTAATCTCTGCAGCAGTTCTATTGCGATTATCACTCATCAAATCAAGATATAGTGCTACACCACCTGGCCCGTAACCTTCATATACAAACTTTTCATATGTCACACCCTCAAGATCACCAGTGCCTCGTTTTACAGCTCTGTCAATATTATCATTTGGCATGTTATTATCTTTTGCTTTTTGAATTGCCAAGCGTAATTCTGCATTCATATCAGGGTCTCCACCACCCTCTCGAGCAGCGACAGAAATCATCTTGCTTAATTTGGAAAATAACTTCCCTCTTTTAGCATCTTCCTTTGATTTTTTATGTTTTATATTAGCCCACTTTGAATGACCAGCCATCAGCATCCCTCCCTTATCTTTTTAATTCGTTTTTTATTTTAACATAGTTCTCTTTATAATTCAATAAAACGTTCACTTAGTTGTGATTTTTTTATTTAAATTATGAAAGAAAAACCAGTTACAATAATACTTATTTAAAAAACAAAATGCCAAGGAAGCAGTAAAAAACTATTGTTCCCTTGACATCTAGTTTAATTTCCTATTAGGCTATATCATTGAATTTTCCTTAATCTAGAAATAACGCCTACTAAGTTTTCTTTTTCTTCTTCCCACGTATCTAAAAATTCTTTAATTACCTCTAAACCCTCTTCTTTATATCCCTCATCATTATTTCCAACAAAAGGATCATTAGTGTCAATTGCTTTTAACATATTAATAGATTTTTTAAGTGGATATTGAACTTTATAATAAATCTGATCCGTCATTATAGACACCTACCTTTTCATTATTCTCATTCAATAATTTATCATAAATTTTTTCTAACTTTGGTATTCCTTCGTTTTCTAGAAAACGCATATACCCTTCAAGTGTAATAATTCTATTGTCCAAAACTCTATCACTAAGGTCTATATCACTTACATCAAAGCCTTCAACCTTCTCAAGCGTCGATTTCAATCGTTCAATAGCATCTAGTACATTAGCTTTTTTCATATTCACACCTCTTTTTTGTTGTTATTTATATTATAATATTTTTTAGTAGAAAAAATTCAAATTTTGTAAAAAAACTATAAATCAAACTCTACCCTGTTTTTTCCATTGTTCTTTGCTTGATATAATAAACGGTCAACTGTATCAACAAAATCTTCTTTTGACCAATCATCTTGATATTCACTTACTCCTATACTAACAGTTACCTTAAAGGCATCATTATCGTCTAATAAAACCAAATTATTAGCAATAATTTCTCTTAATCTTTCCGCAAATTCTATTGCTTCACTAGCTTTAGTTCCAGGTAAAATTACAGCAAACTCTTCACCACCATATCTGGCAACTAAATCCCCATCCCTACTATGTTTCAATAATATTGCAGATAATTCTTTCAAAACTTTATCCCCGATTAAATGACCATATTGGTCATTAACTTGTTTAAAATCATCAATATCCATAAAGACTAAAGATAGTGGAAGCATATCTTTCTTCTCTATTAATTTATCTAATACACTTTGAAAATATGCATGATTATATAAGTTTGTTAATCCATCTTTATTTGCCATTTCAGATTGTTTACGATAAAGATTTGCATTTTGTAAAGCAATACTAAATTGATTTGCAAAGGACTCTAAAAAGTGACTATCGATATTGTTAACATGGACTAAAGTAGAATCAAATATATTTATTGAGCCAAATAACTCATCTCCCCTGGTTATTGGAATAATAATATATTGAACTTGATCCCCTTCACTAATACTATCAAATAAAATTAGGTCAAGAATATCTTTACTTACCTTAAGAATTCCTGATACTGGCTTTCTTTTTTGAGATAAATCAGCATAAAGTCCTCTTGATAAATCTATTTCAACTTCCTTACTAGAATCAACTGTATTAACAAGCGATTTTTGACTACGAGCATATATGTCATTGAATAATTTATCTGTAAAAACTGTAATCGAACAAGTTCTAAGACCGATTAATCCTACAATTGCGTCCAAAGAAATATCTAGTAACTTTTCAAAATCTAATGTAGAGTTAACAAAATCACCTACATTTTGTAATGTCAACAACTCTGCTAAACGTTGCTCCATGTTCTCATAATAATATTTATTTTTAAACAATAAAGATATATATATACTTATAAAGGACAACATTTTTTTAGTTTTTGTAGTAATAGAAACTTCTTTACTCAAATAAAAAAATAAAAATCCCAAAAATTCCTTACCATCCTGTAATGGTAAAATCATCAATTCATCTATGTCATTAGTATATTGATCTTCCATTTCTTTTGAAAATGAAAAATCTTTCAATGACTTAATTATGGGATAATTATCTTTTTTTATCATATTTTTTACTTTTTCACTAATAGTATTATCTAATCTTATATCTTTATCTAATTTAGGCCTTATAGTTAGCTCTGTATTCATATCCTTACATAAAAACAAACCAGATACTATAAGAGGAAAATATTTACCCAAAAAACCATGAACATCTTTTAATATAAGTTTTGGGGAGCCTGAATATAATTTAGATAAAAAATCAAGATATTCTTCTTCAAATAATGAATGTCGCATAAATATTCCTCCAGCTCTTAAATACCGGTTTTTCATACTAAGTTATGTAAAGCAAAACAAGTTGACCGATAAGCCGAGTTTTGTCGTGGATGATCATCTATCTACGATATCAGTTACCTGAATATCTTTAGCGTCTTTACCCGGAGAAAAGGCGGGCAACCTTATATTTCTCCCTATTTAGACTTTCTCCAGATGGGGTTTACCTAGCAATTCAGTCACCTGAACCCTGGTGAGCTCTTACCTCACCGTTTCACCCTTACCTATAATATATAGGCGGTATATTTCTGTGGCACTTTCCTGGGAGTCGCCTCCACTGGATGTTATCCAGCACCCTGCCCTATGGAGCTCGGACTTTCCTCAGCTACTTTTGTAACTGCGATCACCTAGTCAACTTATTTTATTTTAATATATTGATAGTATAACATAGTCGAAAAAATAATGTCAAGTTTTGATGCAAATTAACTACGTATAGCACCAATCAAATCTCGATAAGTCTCTTTATCCATACCAACCTCTGCACGTGTAATCACTAAATCACTTCCACAAATTTCGGCACACCTGATGCATATCTTTGTTTCTGGTAATACCTGTAACCTCTCAGGATTAATCGGTTTTCCACAATTAATACAAGTGTGAAAAAAGAATATCACTTATTTTTCCTCCCTCATTAGATAAAACTTACAGAATAAACTAATACTTAAAATTTTCATGATAATTCCAAGGATTTGTATTAAGTTCAGAAGTGAATATATTAATACCGTCTGTTTCTTTAATGAAATAATTGTATAGTAATTTTTTAACTACCGCTTCTGTATAATAATGTCCCGCATCAATTAAAGCTATTCCTAATTCTTCAGCCAATTGAGCGTCATGATACTTTATATCAGAACTTATATAAAGATCAGCACCTTTATAAGCTGCACAACTTATTAAACTGGCTCCACTACCACTACAAATAGCTACTTTATTTATATTTTTTGATTTATCTCCAAGATATTTTATACCTTTGCTACCTAGACTATTTTGTAGTAAATCAACAAAATCAAGCAACTTGTAGTGATTAGGATTGTTTCCAATCCTTCCTAGACCGTGTTTCTCGAATTTATTATCTAAAGGTATAAGATCATATGCTACTTCTTCATAAGGATGAGTATCCAACAATATATTCAAAATATTAGAAAGCTTCTCATCTGACACAAGTGTTTCAAAACGAATTTCATCAACTGATTCCAGCAAATTCTCTTTTCCTATATATGGCTTAGCAGTTGCAAGAGGCTTAAAACTTCCTTTACCTTTAATAGAAAAAGATGTATGACTATAATTACCTATATGACCTGCACCTGCTTCTAGAACAGCATTTTTTACTTTATCAAAACTTTTAAGAGGAATAAAAGTCACTAACTTATAATACTTCGTGTCAGCAGATGTCTTTAATAATTCGATTTCTTCTAATTTTAATATATTTGAAAGATAATCATTCAAACCACCTTTAACTACATCTAGGTTTGTATGCATTACATATAAATTCACTCTATTTTCTATCATTTTAAATATTAATTTTCCCTTAGAATCATTATTTTTTATAGTTTTTAATGGCTTAAATATCAGAGGATGATGGGAAATAATTAGCTGGCATTTTTTTGAAATTGCTTCATCTATTACCTGTTCAGTAAGATCTAAAGATAGTAATATATTACTCACAATATTATCGTAATCTCCAACTTGCAAACCCACATTATCCCATTCAAACGCTAATTTTTTTGAGGCTAAATTTTCAGCAATCTTAACTATATCACTAATCTTATACATTATCCCACTCCTTTCATTATATTCAATTAGCTATTATTTTGTTAATCCTAAAAAATTAAAAAGAAAACAAAAAAACCCTGTCCTAAAAGAACAAGGGTGGTTTTTCTAAACTTTTTAAGTAATAATGGTGGGCCCACCAGGATTCGAACCTGGGACCAACCGGTTATGAGCCGGTTGCTCTGACCAGCTGAGCTATGGGCCCTTCAAGTGTTGCAAAAGTAATTATATGATAAGTTTCCATAATGGTCAATCAAGCAAACTATGCATTAAGTGCTATTATATAAACTTAAAGCCTTTTATCTCATTATTACTCATTAAAACGCCCCATTGTATTTAATCTCAATCAAGATAATCTTTTAACTTTTTACTTCTACTTGGATGCCTTAATTTTCGTAGGGCCTTAGCTTCAATTTGTCTTATTCTCTCACGAGTAACACCAAACTCTTTACCAACTTCTTCTAGAGTGCGTGGGCGGCCATCTTCTATGCCAAATCTTAATTCCAAAACTCTTTTCTCGCGTTCAGTTAAAGTATCTAACACATCATCTAATTGCTCTTTTAATAAGATAAATGAAGCTGCAGTAGCTGGTGCTGGAGCATCCTCATCTTCTATAAAATCACCTAAATGACTATCTTCTTCTTCTCCAATCGGCGTCTCAAGAGATACAGGTTCTTGAGCAATTTTCATTATTTCTCGAACTTTTTCAGCTGACATATCCATTTCTTCGCCGATTTCCTCAGGTGTTGGCTCTCTACCAATTTCTTGAAGTAATTGTCTAGAGACTCTGATCAATTTATTTATCGTTTCAACCATATGAACAGGAATACGTATAGTCCTTGCTTGATCTGCTATTGATCTTGTAATGGCTTGACGAATCCACCAAGTAGCATATGTACTAAATTTATACCCCTTGGTATAATCAAACTTTTCAACAGCCTTTATTAATCCCATATTACCCTCTTGTATCAAGTCCAGAAAGAGCATACCTCTTCCCACATATTTTTTTGCGATACTAACTACAAGGCGCAAATTAGCTTCAATCAATTTCCTTTTAGCAGCTTCTTCCCCTTCTTCCATCCTTTTCGCTAAATCCACCTCTTCTTCAGCTGTTAATAATGGCACTTTCCCAATTTCTTTTAAATACATACGTACCGGATCATCAATTCCTACACCATCAGGAATACTTATATCTAAATCTTCTTCACTATCGCTATCATCTTCTTCATCACTTTCTTTTTCATCTTTAATCTCTATATTCATCTCATTAAAGAGTTCATATATACGCTCTATATCATCTGAATCCAGCTCAATTTCTTCCAGCGCATCCATAATTTCCTCATATGTTAAAACACCTTCTTCTTTACCTTTTTGAATTAATTTTTTCACTTCTGCAATTATTGCTGGATTTTTTTCCTTATTTTTAACCATCAAAACCCCTCCTTTCAGCAAATCTTCATCTTTCAGCTAAAGAAATAAATGACAATAATAACTCATTTAAATTCTCTAATTTAATTTTATTATAGTCTTGTAATTTCATAAATAAATTCCTTTTTTTGCTTTTTATAAAATTATCTAATAAAGTCTCAGAATTATCATATTTATTTTCATCTATAAGTGTCAATGATAATATTAATTTTTTAACTTTTTCATCTTCTACTTTATCTATTATTTCTACCGGACTCAAGTTTGAATACTTTTTATATATTTGAATTAATTGTTTATACTTTCCTGAAAAGAATTCTTCTTTCAAATATTTCTCTAACTTTTTCCTCTTCTCAGGATTATCTAAATATAATTTAAGAAGACTTACTTCTAAGTTTAAATTTTTATTTATAGTATTATCTTTTTTAGTATATCTGTTATTATAATTTTTATCCTTTTTCTTACTATGATTAACATTTAAATAAGCTCTTATACCTTTTTTTATGGTTTCGGATTCAATATTATACCTTTGAGAGGCATTTTGTATATGAATATCTCTTTTTACATTATCTTTTATCATAGCTAATATCTTAATTAGATTCCTAGTAAAAGCTACTTTTTCTTCAACTTTTCTTAAATCATATTCTTTTAGATTTTCTTCTATTTTAAATTCAACTAAATTAAGAGCATTTTCTAATAGCGTTTTAAAACTTTTAACACCCTCCTCTTTGATATATTCATCAGGATCAGTATTCTCAGGCAAGCAAACTACTTTAACATTCAAACCCTCTTCATTTAAAATATCTAGTCCTCGCAAAGTTGCTTTATTACCTGCTGCATCAGCATCGTATGATATATATACATTAGAGGTGTAACGTTTAAGTAATCGAGCTTGTTTATCAGTAAAAGCTGTTCCCAGAGAAGCAATCACATGCTGCAGCTTGTTTTTATGTGCAGTAAGGATATCAGTATATCCTTCCATTATAATCACTTGGTTTTCCTTTCTAATAATATCTTTAGACCAATTCAATCCATATAAATTATCCCCTTTTTTAAAAACAGGAGTATCTGGCGAATTTAAATACTTTGGTGCAGACTTTTCTTGTTTTATAATTCTACCTCCAAAAGCAATTACTTCATTTCTTATATTAAATATAGGAAATATAATTCTATCACGAAAACGATCATAACAGTTGTTATTCTTCCCTCTTGACACCAAACCTGCTTTAATAAGTAAGTCTGCATTATATCCCTTTCCTCTTAAAAAATTATATAGAGCTTGCCAATTATCGGGTGCATAACCCAAAAAATACTTTTTGCAGTCTTCTTTTGTAAATCCTCGTTCTTTTAAATATGAAATAGCTAAATTTCCTGTTTTAGTATTAAGTAAAATATAATTAAAAAACTTCGCTGCCAATTTATTTATCTTAAATATTACTTCTTTCTCTTCTTGTCGTTTTTTATTGTAATTATTATTGCTATCTGGAAGTTCAATACCATTTCTTTCTGCTAATACTTTTATAGCTTCGTTAAAGGAAATATTCTCAATTTCCATCAAAAAACTTATTATATCGCCACCTGTTCCACAGCCAAAACAATGGAAAAGTTGTTTTTCTGCACTAACATTAAAGGAAGGAGTATTTTCTTGATGAAATGGACATAAACCTTTATAATTACTTCCAATTTTTTTTAACTCTACATAATCCAAAACTAAATCCACTATATCACTCGAGTATTTTATTTTTTCAACAAAATTCGTATTTATTCCTGACAATTTTTATTCACCCTGTAATAGAATTTCTGCATATCTTTAAAAATTCCTGCATTTTTCTTTCAAAGATTCATTAGTAAATAATGTGTATGTACTAAGTATATTTTTATTAAAGTTTTCTTTTATTCTATCCACGGTGAAGGTAGAAATAACTCCTTCCACCTATTTATTGCATAACGGTCTGTCATTCCTGCTATATAGTCAATTACCAACTGTTCTTTATCGTTCATTTCATTATTAACTAAACTTATTTCAGATGGATTTTTTATATAGTGATAATACAATTCTTTTATCATTCTCATTGCTTTATCTTCTTCTTTTTTAGCTATAGAACCTACATAAACCCTTTCAAATAAGAAATTTCTTAAATCATTACTTGCCTTTTTGATTTCTGCTTTTCGTTTGATTTCATTTTTATTATTACTGCAATTAATAACATCTCTAATCATTGTGTTGATTCTTATAGAACTAGTTTTGCCTAAAATACTTGTAATTTCATTTGGAATATCTTCTTCTTTTATAATTTCTCCTCGTAATGCATCATCTATGTCGTGATTAATATAAGCAATTCTATCAGCTACTTTTACAATTTGACCTTCTAATGTATATGGCATATCATTACCTGTATGATTAAGAATACCATCACGAACTTCATAGGAGAGGTTTAAATCTTCAATAATATCAACTACTCGTAAACTGTGATTATTATGAACAAAATGCCTATTACTAAGCTGATTTAATGCCTCTTCTCCTGCATGTCCAAACGGGGTATGACCTAGGTCATGGCCTAAGGCAATTGCCTCTGTAAGATCTTCATTTAAAGCCAGTGATCGGGCAATAGTTCTAGCAATTTGAGATACTTCTAAAGTATGTGTTAATCGAGTTCGATAATGATCACCTCTAGGAATAATAAAAACCTGGGTTTTATGTTTTAATCTCCTAAACGCCTTGGAATGGATTATCTTATCTCTATCATGTTGAAAAATCGTTCTTAAATCACATTCTTCTTCTGTTTTCTTTCTACCCTTACTATTTTTACTTAAACAAGCATAGGAAGATAGAATATTTTTTTCTCTTTTTTCAATATCAGTTCGTTTTAACAAGAATATCCCCCCAAACAATAACTAGGAAAACATTTTTCATTTCTCTTATTATTATAATTAAACCTTTATCAAAAAAATCCTTTTTTTCTATTTCTTTTATGCCATATAAAAGTTATTTTTTACTAATTTGATTAATTGCTCAAAAAAATATAATTCCTTTTTAAAAAGGAATTATAACTCTTCTGTACTATTTTTATCTTTTTTTTCAATCTCCAATGTATAATCTTTATACATTGCTGCAGCCCCTGCTAATAAAGTTACATATGGGAATAATACCAAGCCAGCTACACCTGCTGTTACAGGTATTTCAACAAGAGTCTTTTCATCACTTTTAACGATTACTTTATTAACATTACCTTCTTTAATTATTTCTTTAATTTTCTTTATTATTTCTTGTCCTTTAACATGTATATAATCCATACTTTTTTCTTTTGCAGCACTAGATTCTGTATCAACTTCCACATCTTTTTCTAGCTTTATCAAAGCTTGAACTACATCACCATTACATTCTTCTAATGATTTAAAAGCTTCTTCATAACTAACACCTAATCGTCCTTTTATCATATCGATTTTTTCTAAATTATCCATAAATATCACCTCTTTAAAAGTTTATCCTAAATCCTTAATCATATTCAAAAAATCTAAAGATTTTAACTTAAGATCAAGATGATAAAACAGGAATTTATTAATAATTCGATCAAGTTCTTCATACTGTCTTTTTGAAATAATAATCTTATCTAAAGATTTTATTCCATATTCTAAAATTGTTTCAATAATTTGAAGTGAACCTTCTGATATAGAATCTCTATTCTCATTATAAGTATATTCGCTTCTAGTACAATTATTGCATAATAAACCACCATATTTTATGTCAAATATATATTTTTTTGTACTTATTTTTAAAATTTCATTTTTACAGGACACACATTGCTTAATCTCAGGCTTATAACCTAATATAGATAATATAAGTATTTTAAATGCTAATTCAACATATTTAATTTCTTCTGATTCTTTTATTAATATTTTATGAAAACTAGCTAATAAAAGAGAAAAGAGGATCTGGTTAGGATCGCTTTCCAGACCCACTTTATCTACTATTTCAGCCATAAAAGACGCATATGCCATCTTAGTTAAATCTTCCCTTAACTTAGTAAAAGTATATATATTATTCAAGTGATTTATACGCCCAAGTGATGATCTACCTTGATATACAGTAATATTATTATAGGAAAAAGGTAATACAATACCAGATAATCTATTTTTACCTTTACGTACTCCTTTAGCTACAGCTCGAATTATCCCATAATCTTTCGTATAGAAGGTAATAATTTTATCTGCCTCTCCCAAGTCGAATTGTTTAATAACAATGCCTTCGGTATTTATAACTGCCATTTTTAATAGTCTTCTTCAGATATACCTTCACCAGTAACTATCGCAACGCCTGCACTTGCACCTATACGGTTAGCACCTGCATCAAGCATATCTAACGCCTGTTTAAAATTACTTATTCCACCTGAAGCCTTAACGCCTACATCCCGGCCTACAGTTTTACGCATTAGACTTATATCTTCTAAGCTAGCTCCCCGTGGACCAAAACCTGTAGAAGTCTTTACAAAATCAGCTCCAGCATTTTTAGCAATAGTACAGGCTTGTACTATTTCATCTTCATCCAGATATCCAGTTTCTAATATTACTTTTATTATTATATCTGAGCTTACCCCAGCTGTTTTAGTTGCATCTACCACAGCTTTAACATCAGCCTGAACTAAATCAAATGCTCCAGACTTAAAAGCTCCTAAATTTATTACCATATCAATCTCTTGAGCACCATTCTTTATAGCATTTCGTGTTTCAAATGCTTTAGCTTCTGACATATTTGCTCCAAAGGGAAATCCAATTACTGTAGTTACTTTTACAGACGTTTTTCCTAGAAGTTTTACAGCTAATGGAACAAAAATAGGATTTACACAAACAGAAGCAAATTCATATTTATCTGCTTCCTGGCATAACTTTTTTATATCTTCTACTGTAGATACAGGTTTTAGCATCGTATGATCAATCATTTTTGCCATATCTCGCGGTTTGATAGCCATATCTTTCACTCCTCTGTTTCCTCATTTTAATATTATTTAATATTATATTCGTCAATCAAGACTTTTTTCCTGCCTTTAATAACAATTTTTCCGTTTAATATTATGATTTGTACATTAATTATTCTTTATATCCCATTCTTTTTATAAGATTTTCTTTCTCTCTCCAATCTTTTAATATCTTAACCCATAGATCCAAATATATATCATTATTTAATAATTTTTCTATATCCTGTCTAGCTCTCTTACCAATCTCCTTTAATCTAGCTCCATTTTTACCTATAATAATTCCTTTATGTGATTTTTTCTCTACATAGATATTAGCGCGAATGTAGAACAAACCATTATTTCTTTCTTTCATTTCTTCAACTAGTATCGCGACACCATATGGTATTTCTTCTCTACATAAATAAAATATTTTTTCACGTATAATTTCTGAAACAATAAACTTTTCAATTTGATCAGTTATCATGTCTTCTGGATAAAATTGGGGTCCTTCTGGTAAATACTCGAATATCTCATCAAGTAAAGTATCAATGTTCTCCCCTTTAATGGCTGAAATAGGAATGATCTCTTTATTTGTTTTTTGTTTGTATTCATCAATTTTCCTAAAAAGAGCATTCTTTTCTATTTTATCTATTTTATTCAAAACTACCAAAACAGGAATTTTTATCCCTTTTAATTGGCGAAAAATAAAATCATCACCCTTGCCAAAATATGTACTTCCATCTAACAAGAAAATAAGTAGGTCTACTCCCTCAAAACTTTTATATGCCTGTTCTAACATAAAATCATCCAACTTATTATTTCGTTTATGTATACCTGGTGTATCAAGAAAAACAATCTGCCCCTTATCATGATTAAGAATAGCTTGTATCCTATTTCTAGTTGTTTGTGGCCGATGTGAAGTAATAGCTATTTTTTCACCAATTAACTCATTTATTAGTGTTGATTTACCTACATTTGGTCGACCAACTATTGAAACAAATCCTGATTTATAAGACATTATTTGATATCCTTTCTGTTAAAAGCTCCTGGCAAGAGATCCCGTATACTCATTTTTTTATATTGATAATTCAAATTAGACATTATTATAGTTAAATTTTCAGCAAACTCATAAATTACCTGCCTACAAGAACCACAAGGAGGTACAGGTCTTTCAGTGTCTGCAATTACAGCTATTGCAGTAAAATCTTTATATCCTTCAGAAAGGGCTTTAAAGATGGCTGTTCTTTCTGCACAATTACTTAAACCATAAGAAGCATTCTCAATATTAACACCAGAAAAAATTTTGCCTTCCTTTGTTAATAAAGCAGCCCCAACAGGAAATTTAGAATATGGCGAGTAAGCATTAGCTCTTGCCTTTTTTGCTTCCTTTATAAGCTTTATTATTTCCTTATCATCCATTTTTTTCTCCTTTTTGCAAATATTATTTGCGAAAGTGTTACTTTATATAAATAGTTCTTAATTAGTTAGTCTTCAAGAGTATTATCTAATTCTTCACTTTCTTCTTCATCAATGCTGTCTTCAAGATCATTATCAAATTCTTCACTTTCTTCTTCATCAATGCTGCCTTCAAGATCATTATCTAATTCTTCACTTTCTTCTTCATTAATGCTGTCTTCAAGAACATTATCTAACTCTTCATTTACTTCTTCATCAATGCTGCCTTCAAGATCATTATCAAATTCTTCACTTTCTTCTTCATCAATGCTGTCCTCAAGATCATTATCTAACTCTTCACTTTCTTCTTCATCAACCGTCTCTTCAAGTTCTTGTTTTCTTGTATAAGAATAATCAACTTGTGTTACAGTAGGAACAACAATTATCCACGTCTGTCCAGGATTTAGACTTAGTTCCTGTCCCGTATTATCATAAAACGATGTCCAGGTATATTCTGTTTTTTCCCAGAAGCCCTCAACTACTATGCCATCTCTAAAAAATAAGGCTTTACCCCTATCATTTAAATCCATTTCCAAACGTCCAATATCATCAATTTGCCTTGTTCTTACATACTGTATAATTATATTATTTGCCTGTAATTGAATATTATCAGATTTATGTGGTATTTCTAAGGGACCGTAGTATCTTAAATAATTATTATTTACATCATCATACTTAAATACTACAGTAGTACCACCCCAATAATTTATTTTTATATAATCAGCGTACTCATCTTCTTTAGTTATAAAACTTACTCTTTGGAAATCAAATCTATCCTGATATTTCTGGCCTAATAGCTTATCTAAATAATCATTTATTCTAACTCTCCCAGTATATAAATTATGAGGTGCTCTTCGATGGCTACTGCGCCAAAAATATCTTCCTCCATTATGTATCTGATCAATGTTATCAACTTCTCCAGAAGCTAACATTTCTAAAGCTTGAGGACTGCCACCAGCATGAAGTAATAAAGCATTATAATCATTAGCAATATCAACTTTATAGGGCCTTGCACTCCGAACAGGTCCAATTTCATCTGGAATTTCATCCCAATAGAGTGCTAAAAAACGTGTTATTCCTCCTTCAGCCAATAGTTCATAGATAATAGCTGCTTCATGCAAACCTGATTGCGGACGAGCCCTTGGAGCATTTTCGATAATAACCATCGTTGCCCTCTGCATGCTCAGTTCGTTAGCAGGCAAACCAGTAAAAGGCGAGTAAAATCCTTTCTCCTCATGTTTATCTACCATATTCTCTAATTCATCTAAAAGCAATTGATCTTGATCTTCAATATCTTCATAAAACACTTCCTCATTAATTTCTTCCTCTGCTTCTCTAGAAATAACATCAGTATCACCTGTATCATCCTGAGAAAAATCACAGCTAGAAAAAAGCAAGGTCACAGTTAACAAAAAGATTACCATACAAATTAATTTTTTCATAGCTTATCACCTTTCATAAATACTCTGAGCGCCTATCCACATCTCTTCATCCTCTTTTATCTCTAATTGTATTCCAAAACCCTTTAATTGGTTTTTTATAATGTCTAAACTACTTTTTAATACCTCTGGACTTCCTATCGCTTTAATTTCTATAGGATTAACAGAAATAGGTCTATTATTCACCAATATAGTTGGTCCAACACAACGTATAGCAGAGTTTACTGTTAATCTTTGGCCCCCAACTTCTATACCCTCGGCACCTGCAATTAACAATTCATTTATAATCTTTCTAATATCAGAATCATGAACAATTCCTATTTCTTCTGTTTCTTTGGAATTATCATAAACATGAATGATTATTCCCGCGCCTGATATAGGTTCATAACCCGCTTTTTGACTTATATTTTTAAATTGCCTTTCCATAGAAGCCAACTTTGTTTGAAGATAACTCACCTGATTAAATATATCCCCTGTTGGTACCATACTAGCAGTACCATTTTCTATATTTATCTCCAAAGTATGATTAAAAGAAATTTTCTCTATCTCTTTTTTACTTTCTTCAGTAAGGATCCCAATTGGATCTAATATCTTCATATCATTACCCATTTTTGATATTGTTATTTTTCCGCTTTCAGGCAATTCCTGATTATTAATTATATTAAAAATACTATTAATTCTTTTATTTTGTAATACCCTATATATAATATCTTGTGTTTGCCGGCCATAATCCAGCATTAAGCTAGCAATTTCATCAGCATTATTAGACCTTTCAATCTCATAATTAAACTTAGCAAGAATTTCAACTACATCTTGATTCTCTTCAACACCATAACTATTAGCCAATTCTTGACTATAACTAATAACAGATTGGGCAGCCTGTTTAGACTTATCCAATGAGGTAATCTCCCCAGGTAAATATATAAGCCCCAAAGCTCTCGATAAAAAAATTATATTTATTATTAACACCAAAACAGTAATAATTTTAAATACACTTTCAATTATTTTTCCCTTCATATTGAAACTCTCCTGTTCTTCTTTATTGACTATATTATTAATAATATTAACATAGTAAAAATTATGCCAATTAAAGCCCCTGCCATAATTTCTAAAAAATTATGCGCTCTACTCTGCAGACGACTTTGGGCTACTAGAAGGGCTAAGAAAAATACAAGGCTTATTACAATCATATCTTCGGTAAAATATATAACTAATGTCAAAATAGAAAAAGATAAAGCACTATGACCACTAGGCATTCCTCCCTCTAGAGGTGTGCCATGTCCTTTTTTTGCCTTCAAAACAACTATCACAATAAAAAGCAAGGCTAGATTTATAAAAATAAAATGTATTGGCTCTTGCTTAATTTGACTTATTAATTCTATACTTAAAGTTCTTATATCATCTAAAAATATTAAATATGCAACAATTATGGCATTCATAGATGCAATCAATACAGCTGATGCTGCAATATTTTTAGTGATTTTTGCCCGATAACGGTACTCTTCTGCAATCATATCTATAATTACTTCAATAGCAGTATTTATTAATTCCAGAGCAATTACTAAACTTATAGCAAAAAATATTATAATTAACTCAGTCTTAGTAATCTCAACAAATAAACTTGCCAACAAAACTAAAAACGATATTGTAAAGTGTATTTTCATGTTACGCTGAGTTTTGAAAGTATGAACCAAACCTGCTAAAGCATAATTAAAACTATCTAGAAGTCTATCAAAGTGCAATATTTCCCTCCTATTCTCAAGTATCCCTGCTTAAATTTAATTCACTTAAAACTCTTTCTTCTTTACGTCGCATTTCATCTTTTTCGCCAGGAGTTTGATGATCATAACCTAACAAATGTAAAATCCCATGGACAGCAAGAAAAGCCAATTCACGTTCCACAGAATGATTATATTCATTCGCCTGCTCTATAGCTCTCTCTGTAGATATTATAATATCTCCCCAAATATCCTCATCCATTATGAAAGACAACACATCTGTTGGACAATCTTTATTTCTATATTGTTTGTTTAAAATTTGTATTTGTTGATTATCAAGCATCGCAAAACTTATTTCACCCTGGCTATAACCTTCTAATTCAGCTGTTTTTTCAGCAATTTTTTTAAAGAAATCATATATTTGCTGATCTATTTCTATAAAATCCTGTTTGTTATTTATTTCTACCTTTATCAATTTTATCAGCCCTTTTCATTTCTTTCAAAAATTTCTCTGGATATTCAAGCCGTTGATGATAAATACCAGTTAATACTTTTACAAAACTTTCTGCAATGGTATCTAGATCTCTTAAAGATAAATCTGATTCATCTAATTGTCCTTCTATCAATTTTTTTCTAATTAATTCTCGTACAAGTCCTTCCATACGATTATGATTACTTTTATTGAAATTTTTAGATCTAACAGCAGCTTCACAAATATCTGCTAGCATAATTATTGCTGATTCTTTAGTTTGTGGTTTTGGACCATCATATCGAAAATCACTTTCTTCAATATTATCATGAACACTATCCTTTAAAGCCTCCTGATAAAAAAACGAAATCAAATTACTACCGTGGTGCTCTCTAATTATATCTATTATTTGTGTTGGTAATTTATACTCTTTAGCTAATTCTACACCATCTTTAACATGTGATTTAATAATTAATGCACTTAAATTAGGGTTGAGTTTATCATGAGGATTTTCTCTTCCCATATGATTTTCAATAAAGAAAAATGGTCTTTTCATTTTACCTATATCATGATAATAAGACCCAACTCGAGCTAACAAGGAATCTGCACCAATATTATTAGCTGCAGTTTCTGCTAAATTAGCAACAACCAAAGAATGATTATAGGTGCCAGGTGATTCAAAAACCAACTTATTTAATAAAGGCTGACTAGGATTTGATAGCTCTAGTAATTTTACTGAAGAAGTAAAACCAAATAAATTTTCAAAATAAGGCAATAATCCATTGGCCAAAATAGCTACAAGTACTCCATTTAATACTGCCATAGAAACATGTCCTAAAACATTCAAGATACTATTAATTGGCTCTGTTAATCTTAGTCCTAAACTCAAAATAAATAAAACAGCACTAACATTAAAACCTGCTTTTACTAAATCATTTCTTTGACTTAATTTTGATACACTATAAATACCAACCATACCACTCACAAAACCTATAATCGCCACATTATAGTTATTATTAAAAATTAATGCAACAAGAAAGCTAATAAAAATGGTAGAAAATATACCAACTTCACTATCTAAGAGCACTGTTATTAATATAGATGCCATCGCAACTGGAATTAAATACGGAAGATAAAAATAATCTAGTACTGGAATAACGTCAATTATTCTTGCTAAAATAACTAGTAAGACGACCATTAATTCAAGAAAAACTATTTTTTTAGGATTATTCCATATGTCATTTTTATATTTACTTAAATATAGACCTGCCAATATTACTAGAGTTATAATAACAATGATAATGCCCAAAATATTAAGATAGTTTACTTCTGATTGATGTACACCAAGGGCTTCCAAAATTTTAATATGTTCTTCAGTAACTATATCTCCTTTTCTAACAATCATTTCGCCTTGTAAAACAGTATCTTGCTCAGCTGGTATATTTCTTGCGGCTTCTTCTTGTTTTTCTATTGTAGCTTCTTCATCAACCAACATCGTTGGTCTAGCTACATTTTGTAGTAACTCTGTTAAAGCAAGTCTAAATTCTACCCGATAATCAAGATTTTGAACCCTTTGTGTAATAGTCTCCCTTAACTTAGGCAGATCTTCAGGATAAATTCTTCTTTGATAAATATCTTCAATAATAAGTACTGCAGCATCTCTTACAATTAGTAAATCATTTTCCCTGGCATGGAAAATAGTTTCAATAGTCTCTTTGGAAATATCAGGAAATTCAATAAGAATATCTTGTATTAACTTATCAGTACTGATTAAAGAATCTTCATTATCTAACATTCTTTCTTCTTCAATAGCTAAGTCTTGTTCATTAATTTTCTCTCTACTTTCTATAATAGAATCAAAAAAATTATTTATATCTTCTAGAGCAGAAATCTTAGCATTAACATTTTCTTCATATCTTCGACCAACAGACTGTCTAGCTATATCGCGCATTTCATTAGTTCTTTCTTCATTTACAATAGTTACAGTACGAGGAGCTTCAATATCAGTTGGACTAGGTTGTCCAAGTACTAGATCTAATTGACTGGAGATCAAATTAATTGTTAAAATTAAAGTTAATGTAATAATGAAAATAAATCCCCAAAATATTTTTTTATTCCTGGAACTAATGGGAATCTCTTTTTCAAAGACATTTTCCCACCATTTTTTTAGCTTCTTGAATATTAACATTATTAATTCCTACTTTCATAATTCTCATATGCTTTTATTATATCCTTAACTAATTTATGTCTGACTACATCTTGTTTACTAAGACGTACAAATTCTATACCTTCAATATTTTTTAATATGATTTGAACCTGACTAAGACCAGATTTTTTTTTGTTTGGTAAATCCACTTGTGTAGTATCACCTGTGATTATAGCTTTGGAGCTAAAGCCAATTCTAGTTAAGAACATCTTCATTTGTTCTGGAGTTGTATTTTGTGCCTCATCAAGAATAACAAAAGAATTATCAAGAGTTCTACCTCTCATATAAGCCAATGGTGCTACTTCAATAATATCTTTCTCTAAATATAGACTTACTTTTTCAGGACCTAGGATGTCATATAAAGCATCATACAAAGGGCGCAAGTATGGATCAACCTTATCCTGCATATCCCCCGGTAAAAAGCCAAGCTTTTCGCCTGCTTCTATAGCAGGCCTTGTCAAGACAATACGATTAACTTCTTTGTTTAATAAAGATTTTACTGCCATCACCATAGCTAAATATGTTTTGCCAGTTCCAGCTGGCCCTATAGAAAACACTATATCAGAACTTCGGATAGCATCAACATATACCTTTTGTCCTAATGTCTTAAGTTTTATTTTTTTCCCTCGAAAGTTGACCTGTAATATATCATCATAAATCTCATTCAAATTTGTACTTTTATCTTTACTTAATAACTCAACTGAATATTTAACATCTTGTTCAGATAAGTTTTTATCATCTGGAGTAATTTCAATTAATTTATTAATTATATTTTCGACCTGATCTAAAATATCTTCATATGCAATAATTTTTATGGAGTTTCCTCTAACAATAAGTTTAGCTCCCGTTACTTCTTCTATGATTTTTATGTTTTTATCTTTTTTTCCTATTAAATTTCTAACCAATTGATAATCGTCTATTATAATTTCTCGTTCTAATTTTGACACTAAAATCCTCCTTCTTTTCCCATTATAGCTATATTTTCTTCAACCATAACAATAGTCCTTGCTTCTAGGTATTTTTTATCTTCATTTATAGTCTCCTCAAAATCTATTGATATTATCTTTGCTTCTGAATCAATATTATTAATAATATAACTTAAAGTCTTTTCTCTAGCAAGATGATTCGCCAATTGATGACTCCTGTTCTCAATTAATAAATCTATTTCTTTATGCTCTTCTTTTATTAATTCTATAGGAAGTACAATATTCCTCCATCTTAATAATTTTTTTACCTGTCTACTCCGTATATAATTTTGATATCTATTAGTAATTCTAGGAAAAAAGAAAGTATAAGATGCAATAGACAATCCATAAAAACTCTTTTTGTTCCCAGTTTTTATTATCTCTTGATTATATAATCTTATAGAAGCTGTAGTTTCATACCAAACATTAGCTTTAACTATACCCCTTGCTTCCTCTTCCTCAGCAGCAGGTACAATTAAAATCTGTCCTTCTCTAACAGTATCACCTTCATTAACAACCGCTACACCTCTTAATACAATTAATTCAGTTATTACCCCATCTCTAGTAGCTAAAACTTCCACATTCTTACTTTCTTCAACCATCTTTTTTTCTACAATATCTATATTTAGTTTCGTACCATGCCACCTCACATCAACCCAAGCTATTTGAGGAAAACTTTTAAACAAAAGATTTTCAACCATACCTGTATCAATATCATCTTTGGACACAAACCTTTTTATCCCTTGTTCCCGCAATAAATTATAGATTTCTTTTTCATCTAAATTTACTAAACCATCTATCTGAAAAAATAATAATAAAGAAGAAGCAAAATAAAAAATAACAAAAAAGATAAATATAGCTATTACAAGAAAAACTCTTTTTTTTAATTTCCAAAAATAAAAAGGTACACCCTTCTTTTGAATAATTTTAACAGTACATTTTCTTTTCCGTAATAAATCACGTAATTTCAAAAAATCATCTTTATATATATTGGCTAGATAATAATCACTATCAATTTCCTTAAGATTCCAAATTACTATACCTATATCTGTCATCTGGTTAATAAATCTACTCAGAGCATTCCCTTTTATTTCTATTTTTAGATAACCATGCCAATGTCTAAACATATCTTTTATCAAAGGGATTCCCCCTTTTTCTCATATGATATAGAAGAAATAATACCTGTTATAGAGATTGATTCACTATTAATTTCATCTATACTAAGTTTATTCCCTTTTATTAGCATATATCCTTTTTTGACTTTAACTTTAATTTCTTCACGATGGAATTGACTAACACCTTTATGATTTTCTAACTCTAATCTTTCTTCACCTATTAACATCATTAAAGGTAAGTCTAAAGCTATTTCAGGTGAAATTTGGAACATTTCAACAAACTGTCTTTTAAGCTTTTCCATCATAATTCCCTCCCTTGCATATAAAATTTATGCAAGAAGAAGCTTAATAATGCTTATGAAATAATATTATATCACAAAAATTAATTATTAAAAACTAGCAGACACAATAGACAGCTTTAAAGAGTAAAAATTTTTCGAGTTAATTCGCCCCATAAATACAATATT
>JBBJJH010000026.1 GCA_037623315.1 Halanaerobiaceae bacterium ANBcell28 | reverse complement strand
ATATTGTATTTATGGGGCGAATTAACTCGAAAAATTTTTACTCTTTAAAGCTGATACCTGCTTTCTTTTAAAAATATTTTTAAAAAAAGAGATGTGTAAGATGTGTATTTGACTTAATACAGCTTGCACTTCCACAAAAAGGAAAATAAATGTTGAAGCTAATAAACCGGAGCAGGTTCAAATGATCTACCTGCGTTTTCTTTGACAATACCTTCTACATCGTCAACAGCATGCAAAATATGTTCATACTCATAAGGAACATATGAGTAGCCAAGGCAATTTTCCCATACTTTAGGATCAACCTCACTATCTTCAATAATATTGTCAATCATATGCCAATAACCTGTATTACTACCATACCACCAACCAATAGGACCTTGAATATAATTACCTTGACTATCATTACTACCCGAGCCTACATTTCTAAAGATATTTTTCTCTACCCTTAATTCAGCTCCTTGTCTACTGTTAATACCTGAACCATCTATGTTTTCAAATACGTTGTTAAAAATATGATTGGTAGCGTATCTATTTAAAGGTGTACGGGTATTTAACTCATACAAGAGATTGTGATGGAAAGTAACATTGTCAGGTGCAGCACTATCACTATCACTATGTCCTATTAATATTGCTTTATAATGTTCTTCAAATATATTCCAGGATACTGTTACTGCATTTGAGGAATGCTTTATACTTAATAATTCATCATAATAATCTTTATGAATGTGTTCTTGCAACCCTTCACTATGGAAATGATTTCGATCTACCCAAATATTATTACTATAGGCGATCTCTAAACCGGTTGCTTCACCTGCCTTAACGTTATATATTCTTAAATTACGAATGATAACATTACTACTTCTAATTATTCTAATACCTATATCATGTAATTCCCCATTAGCACCATCACCAATAATAGAAATATTTTCAGAGTCTTCTATTCTGATTTCACTAACACCGTCTGATGTGAGTTCATTAGTAATATAGAAAGTTACAGGCGGATGGGGTGCTGGTCTATTAGTTCTACGATGATATCTCATAATACCTAATAGTGCCTCTCTTAACTGTTGTGATTCTTCAATATAATAAACCATTCCACCTTCATAATTGCCACTTTCTAAAGCTTGTTCCACTTCTTCTCCATAAGTAACTACCTGCGGATTAGAACCTTCTCCACCAGTTACAGTATGATGAATTCCAGGATTGTTATTTCTAGTTCTACTTTCATTATTACCTGTCATATTTGCATATCCAATAAGACTAAAATCTAGATCAACTGGGTCAATTGATTCTTCCACAGGGAATTTATCAATACTCCCTAAAATATACTGGCCTAACAGTATAATATCTAGTGAATCAATACGTGAATCTCCATTTAAATCTGCAACAGATAAATCATCTTCTACATCAAAGCTATCTATACTACCTAACAAATATCCCACCATTAAAGTATAATCCAGTGAATTGATAACACCGTCGTTATTCAAATCCCCAGGTCTTACTGCTGCCATTGCTGGCAAAGAAACCATAATAGTAAGTACAAGCATCATCAATATAATTAATTTTTTTTTATACATGATTCTCATCCTCTCCTTTTTATTATTTACTATTCATACTATGTAATTTTGCAAATAAATTATGAATTTAGGGACCTCCTCTTCCAGCCATTAAATAACAAAACAAAGTAATTAGGTTTGAAACAATTTCATAGTGTTTTGTTAACCATTCATTGCCTTCCATGTAGTGCTGGAGTTTTTTACGTTCATTCAACAAGTGGCTAAGAATGCAGACTATAATAAACTTATCTAAAAGTTTGAGTTAATATACATATAGCATTAAAAAAGAGTGCTTTGTAGTTCTCGTTAATCTTTGGATATATATTCTAAATATATATCTATATTGTCATTATAAAACAAATATACTTAAATTACAACTTTGCTGTTTTTAGAAATATAAGATATAATATACTGTATAAAGCAAAAGTATTTAAAATATAAAATCAAGTAATTATATTATTGGAAAGGATGAACTTATATGTCACAGCTAAAAAATATTAAAAAACAATTTATTAATTCTTTAAAAATCTTTTATAAGCCTCGGGAGGTTTTCCACTATTGTAAAGAAGAAAGCAATTGGATAGTGCCCCTTTTTATAGTTATTGTAATCTGTCTTATTTCTGCTCATATTTTAGTTCCGAATCTAATTATTCCAGATCAAATTGAAAGATTTGCTAATAATCCTAACTTAGCAGCTGAGCAAAGAGAAACAAATATCAATTTTCTTAATAGTTCTTTTCACTATTTTACTGAATATATCAGTACAGCTTTTACAAGAGTTATTTATTATCCATTATTAGCCTTTTTACTAACACTTCTTCCCTTAGTTTTTAAAGCTGAACCTATTTCATATAAATATCTATTCTCAGCAGTTATTTATACTGGAATTATTAACAGTCTTGGATTTCTAGCAGATTCTATACTAAAGCTTCAAAGTGGGACTCTTGATATAGGTCTTAACCTATCTCTTTTATTTGACAATTTTGATTTAGGAAGATTAAATTATTTATTTCAATCCATAAATATTGTTGGTATCTGGCAAGTAATATTATTATCGATGCTGATTTCAATTTTCTTCAAATATAGCAAAATTAAAGCATTTGGCATCATTTTGAACTTCTGGCTAATTATAAAATTAATACATTCATATATAATATATCTTAGAGCAACTTTTTAGTATATTATAAAAATAAAAGATAGGAGCAGTTTCCAGAAACTGCTCCTATCTTTTATTAGTCTACATAAAAAAATATATTAGATTACTTAAATTACTTATATTCTGGTAACCAATCACCATGTGCTTCAATTAAGTCATCACATAAAGATACTATATCATCTATAGATAATTCTGCTGCTGTATGAGGATCTAACATTGCTGCTTGATAGATATATTCTTTTTTCAAGCTAAGTGCTGCCTCAATTGTCAGTAGATGTACATTAATATTTGTTCTATTAAGAGCAGCCAGTTGTTCCGGCAGGTCTCCTACATAGCATGGGCTTACCCCACTTCTGTCAACCAGACATGGAACTTCAACACAAGCTTTTTCTGGCAAATTAGTAATTAAGCCAGTGTTCATAACATTTCCCCCAATTTTATATGGTTTATTTGTTTCCATAGCTTCCATAATATATGAGGCATATTCTTGAGACCTTTGATGAGTAAGATCTTTATTATTGACCAACTCGTCTCTCATATCTTCCCATCCTTTTATTTGATTCACACAACGTCTAGGATATTCATCAAGGGGTATATTAAATCGATCAATTAATTCTGGATACTTGTCTTTTATAAAGTATGGTAAATACTCGGCATTATGTTCACTAGATTCAGTTACATAATAGCCAAAACGTTTCATCATCTCATATCTTACCATATCATTATGAGGTGTTTCTCTTTCTTCAGCTCGCTTCTTTATTTCAGGATATAAATCCTGTCCATCCCGACTTATTTCTAATAACCAGGCCATATGATTTATACCAGCTATTTTCCACTGTATATTCTCTGCACTCATACCCAAGCCTTCAAGTAAATGTGGTGCACATATCTGCACACTATGACAGAGCCCAACTGTCTTAACATCAGTAGTTCTCAACATAGCAGCAGTCAAGATAGACATAGGATTAGTATAATTTAAAAACCATGCATCAGGACAGACCTTTTCCATGTCTCTAGCGAAATCAAGCATCACAGGTACTGTTCTTAGTGCTCTAAAAATCCCACCAATTCCTAGGGTATCAGCAATTGTTTGCCTTAAACCATATTTTTTGGGTATTTCAAAATCTGTAACGGTGCAAGGTTCATAACCACCTACCTGAATTGCATTCACCACATAATCTGCACCTTCTAATGCCTTTATTCGATCTGTGTAAGCAATAATTTTAGCTCTATCCTGATTAGAATTTTTATTGATGTTTTTAAGCATCATTTCAGAGTCTTTTAAGCGTTGTTCATCAATATCATACAAAGCAATTTCTGATGAATTAAGAGAAGGTGTTAAAAGACAATCACCTAATACATTTTTTGCAAAAACTGTGCTTCCTGCGCCCATAAAGGTAATTTTTGGCATTTTCATCTCTCCTTTTGTTTCTTTTAGCTATATCTTATCCTCTTTTCTATTCAAAAAACATGGACTAATGTTGTCACTCTATGTTATAATGTTGTTTGAATTTATAAACACAATTAAATATTTATAGAAATCCTTTTAAAGCAAGTTTAATATAAATATAGCATTAGTTTTTAGGATATAAAAGCAGGGAGCAGGGGAGAAATTACAATGCTAGAAATTATTAATGAAGTTAATAATCATACAAATACAGACTTAAATATGTACACATGTGGGATTGAAAATTGTCAGCCAGGACATTTTTGGGGGCCAGGGGTTCGTGATCATTACCTGATACATTATATTATTAAAGGCAAAGGACGTTTTATAGTAAATAATCAAAGCTATCAGCTTGCAAGACAACAAGGATTTCTTATATGCCCTAAAACTATCTCTTATTATCAAGCTGATGATAAAAGTCCCTGGCTTTATATGTGGGTTGGTTTTAATGGTTTAATGGCAAAAAAATATCTAAAACAGGCTGGTCTAGATAATGAAAATCTTATTTTTTCATATAATGGTGATAAATTAAACAAGATTCTAAAAAAAATGATCTCTATAAGAGAAATAAACGCTAGTAATGAGATGAAACTAACAGGATATTTATATCAATTCTTTGCTCATTTAATTGATAACGCAAATATAAATTATAATAAGAGAAATAAAAAAGAACATAAGGAAAGATATATAAAAATAAGTCTAGATTATATATCAAAAAATTATTCTCACAAAATAAGTATTGAAGAAATCTCTAATTATATAGGTTTGGATAGAACATATCTGTACACAATCTTCAAAGAGAAACTAGGAGTATCACCACAAGAATATTTAATCACTTTTCGTATAAAGAAAGCCTGTCAACTAATGAAAAATACAAAACTAACATTAGGAGATATTTCACGTTCAATTGGATATCAAGACCCACTTTATTTTTCTAAACTATTCAAGAAAGAAACGGGATTAGCTCCTAGTAAATATAGAAAAAACATAGTAAATGAAAAATAGTTTTAATTTATTATTTTATTCTAATTTCCTGTAATCTGGCAACTATCTTGTAATTTTCATCTATATTTTCTCTCAAAATTAAACCTATATTTTTTGCATAATAATCATAGGTTGTAAATGTATCTTGATCAATGTATTCAGTTTTCACTTTAATTACATCATAAAAAGTACCTGCAGGAACAGTTATTTCATCTTCAATAGCAATTATTTCTTTGTACCTATGTCCGATTTCCCAGGAAGTTCCCACTTCTAAAGGTTTCTTTAAAATCACATCTATAATTTCTTCTTCCATTAATTCATCTATTATATTTTCATCACTATAAAACTCTTCTTGACGATTAACTATAGATATTCGATCATCTTCAAAGCTATATAATGCAGCAATTATAGTTCCAGCAGTCGCATCATGTATCTGAGCATGCTGATTTTCCACATGTTTAATTTCTCTTGTAAATGCGGCATATTCCATTCCTTCACCTTCATAATCAAAAAACATACCTTCATTAAAAGGAAAATAAGACAGAATATTTACATCAGTCTTGAGTCCTTCATAATCATCCTCAATAATGTTATCTCTACATGCAGTTAAGACTATCATAAGAAAAAGCAAGATTAGAAATACTTTTAATTTTCTATTACTAAACATCTAATTCACCCCTTGAATTTTTTGATTTCTATTTTTTCCACTCATCCTTTAATATTTACTTATAAAATAATTTTATTATTCATTTTATTATAGAGTTTTTTGTAACGATAGTATAAATTTTACAAATTTGCTTAAATTAAAATTCGTTAGATAAAGAAGGCAGTATAATCAATGATTATACTGCCTTTTCAAACATACTCTATAATTATAGCTATACTTTATTTAACACAAGTCCTACAAAGAAATAGCGAAATAATGCTCTCCTATTTCAATAATTACTTCACGAGTAAAAATCCATTCACTAGTAGCAGTTCTAGGATTGTAATAATAAATAGCTCCACCTGTTGGATCCCAAGCTGTTAATGCTGCTTCAGCAGCAACACGTGATGTTTGATTTGGTTCTAACCAAATTTGACCATCATCTACAGCTTCAAATTGTCTTGGTTGAAATACTATACCTTCAATTGTGTCTGGGAAAAGTGGACTTCTCACTCTATTAATAACAACTGCCCCAACAGCCACCTGACCTATAAATGGTTCTCCTCTAGCTTCAGAAAAAATCGCTCTTCTTAAATATTCCATCTCTTTTTCATCAATTGATTTGGAGTAAGAAATTTGATCTTCTGATACTGAAAAAGGAATCTCAAGATTTTGCCCTACTCTCAAGACATCATGCTCCAAGTCATTATAATACCTTAATAACCATGGTGATAAATCAAAGTTATCGGCAATTGTATGGATGTTTTGGCCAGCTTCAACCTGATAATCAAAAACTAAATTATAATTATGATTACTATAATCAGGTACTTTTATAACTAATTCCTGTCCAACACTTAAATTATCAGAACTTAGATCATTTAAACTTCTTATATCACTAACAGAAGTACTAAAATATTCTGCTAAAGAAGATAGCCTGTCTCCTGCATGTACACGATAAATCATATACTCACTATCTTCAACTGCTGATGTTATATAAAGAAACTGTCCTACATAAAGAGAATTATTTGACAATGCATTTAATTCTCTAATATTATTAACTGTAGTGTTAAAACGATTAGCTATTCCAAACAAGCTATCTCCTGAACGAACAAAATAAACTAAAGCTGCTTCTTCTTTAATTTCTTCAATATCAGGAAGTTCACTATCTTCTTCAGTAACTTTTGGAAGTAACAATTCCTGTCCTAGCATTAGCATATCTGAGCTAAGATTGTTTAGCTCTTTGATTTCAGCAATAGTAGTGTTATTTCTTAATGCAATTAAATACAAAGTATCTCCAGTCCTTACAACATAGCGTTGGTAATCATCCATTTCTGGTATTTCACTATCTACTTCTTCTTCTTCAATTACACCTATTATCACAAGCTCCTGACCTACATATATCATATCTCTTGTCAAATTATTAGCCTTTTTCAAGTCATCGACAGATATATTATATCGTAAAGCTATACGATATAAGCTATCTCCAGGCTGTACTACATAAGTCACCTGTTCTCCTGGTAAAAATAAAGCTTGTCCAACTAGTATCATATCAGAATCCAAATTATTCAGTTCTTTAATAGTGGTTACACTTGTATTGTTTCTCATTGCAATTGAATACAAACTATCTCCTGTTTGCACTATATAAATCATGCTTGAACTTAAATAACTGTTAAGTCCTTCTCCAGTTTTCCAATCCCCGGTATATAAATCACGATAACCGATAATCTTAAATTCTTCATTGCTTATTAATTCTTGAATTTCCACCTCAGTCATAGAGGTACTTTCTGCAATTCTGGAGATTTCAGACTGCAAAGAAAAAGAATTACTGATCAATAGCTCTGAAGCAAAAGAAACATTAGTAAAAGATATAAATATAAATGCGAATAATAAAACTAATATAAGTCCTTGAAAAACATAATTTTTCTTTAGTTCCACTTAATTACCCTCCTTTTTATACATATAGTATAAATATTTTTTAAAACAAACTTTGATTCCGATACTATACTCTATTATATATGATTCTATTATTTTGTCTCAATAGCAATATTTTCTTTTATATAAAAAAGAGAAAAGACAGGTAAATTACCCGCCTTTTCTATAATATAAAGGATATGATATATTTTATTTATATGTGAAGACTTAGCCCATTATTAATTCAACTTTATTTTTTTCTTTCATTTTTTCTAATGGAATTTTATTGCCTTCAATTAATTCACCGTTTACTCTTAATTCTTTAATTCCAGCACTAACATTGTCTGGATTCTTCACTTCAATATTGAAATCTTTACCTCTATATGCACGATAAACAGAGTAAGAATCCCAATCATGTGGAATAACTGGATCTATAATCAAACCATCATAATCAGCACGTACACCAAGTATATACTGTGAAATAGCTACAAAACTCCAGGCAGCTGTTCCAGTTAACCAGGAATTACGAGCCCTACCAAACTTATATGGATGTTCTTTACCAGTTATAAACTGACTATAAACATAAGGCTCCATTGTGTACTCATCAGCTGTATCATTATGTCTGGCAGGTAGATATGCCATGTAATATTCAAAGGCCTTATCTCCTCTTCCTAACATAGTTTCAGCAATAATTGCCCAGGTGTTAGCATGACAGAAGATACCTGCATTTTCTTTCAAGCTTTTAGGGAATGATGTAATAGCCCCTACTTCTTCATCAAACTTTGTAAAAGCAGGATAATTAAGAACAATTCCATGCTCAGTTGCCAGCATTTCGCCAACACTATCCATAGCCTTTACTGCCTTATCATCATTGTATGCACCTGAGAAAACAGCCCAACTTTGAGTGTTTAAGAATATTTTAGATTGTTCACTTTCTTTAGAACCAAGTTTTCTTCCACTGTCCAGATAAGCTCGAATAAACCAGTCACCATCCCATGCCTTTTCTGTGAGAGTGTCTTTAAGAATTTTTGCATATTCTGTAAAATGATTTATATCATCTTTCGCACTTATTCTTTCAGCAATAGTTAAAAAGTCTTCAATAGCACGATAATATAAGAAAGTTGACCAGATACTTTCTCCTTCTCCTTTAAGATTAATACAATCATTCCAGTCAGCAGACATACCATATAAGAAGCCATTAGGTCCTTTATGATTCCAGGAGAATTCCAGTGCTGCCTTCAAATGATTATACACAGTCTCTTCTCCTTTATCAGCATATGGTACAATTTCATCAAGAAAATCCATATCTCCAGTTTCTCTCAAGTAAGCAGATACTGATAATAGTAACCAGAGATGGTCATCTGAGAATATATTTTCTTCTGGAACAATATTGTGCTCACCTTGACTCCAGTTTAAAGGTTGAATTCCATGAAGAGCATATCCTTCACTTAACTGTGCCTTTAATAAGTCAATTAATTTAGCCTTGACTTCATCAGGTATAGCATGTACAACTCCTAGAGTATCTTGATTGGAATCCCTAAAGCCCATACCATCACGCCCACCTGCTTCATTAAAGGAAGCAGAACGAGACCAATTAAAAGTCATATGACATTGATACTGGTTCCAGATATTGACCATAGTATTTACTTCTTCAGATGGGGTTTCACATCCATAATAATTTATTCTATTATTCCAATATTCTTGTACTCTTTTAAATTCTTTATCTAGTGCTTCCTGAGAACTGTATTTTTCTCTATATTTCTTACCTTCAACTGCAGCATCTCCAATACCTACAATAAATACTGCTTTTTTCTTTTCACCAGGATTTAACTTTATTTTGTTTTGTAAAACCGCACAAGGATTTCCACCTTTGGCGATAGAATTAAAACACTCACCATTTTCTACTGCTACAGGATTTCCTTCATGGTGATAATTACCTATAAACTCATCTCTATCAGTATCAAATGACGAAACCGCTAAAGTAGATGCCATAAAAGCTTTTGGTTCTTCACCACCAGCAAATAGTATAGTGTAATCTATAATATCATCAACACAATCCATTCTACAGGTGTATAAAATATATTGAAAGTTTTTCAAATCCTGATCAATATTATAAAAACACCATTCTGCATAAGGGAATATTGACAATTCTCTGACTTCATCAGAATTGTTTTCAAGCTCTATTTCCCATAACTCAATTGGCTCATCTAGAGGTACAAAGACCCTATAATCGCTTTTGATTCCAGCATATTCGGAAATAAATTTGGTATATCCAAGACCATGCCTACACTCATTTTTGTACTCATCAAAATCTTTTCCCACCGGTTGCCAACTAGCAGACCAATAGTCACCACTCTGATCATCCCTAATATAGATATAACGACCAGGTCTATCCATAGGGATACTATTAAAACGGAACCTTAATAGTCTTTGAGATGCCGGTGACTTATAAAAGGAATAACCACTAGCATTATTTGATATTAAAGCTCCATATTCAGGTGTACCTAGATAATTGATCCAGGACATCGGCGTATCCGCCTTTGTAATAACATACTCCTTGTTCTCATTGTCAAAATAACCATACTTCATAAATTATCACCTCTTGATTTAATTAAATATATTAAAAAATATATTATTTTAATTTTTCTTATCTTCTATCTATTAATACATCTAAAGCTACTTTAGCAGCCATAATATGTTCTTCGTCAGGTTCTTTACTTACTATTTTTTGAAAAATATAGGGTAAAAACAAAAGTCTATCAGGTGTATATCTAATAGCTTCATATGCCATTCCTAAATAGAAGACTTCTAAGAATAAATAATGAGTATTTAAAATAAAACCCATAATAACACTTATCAACAAATAGTAAAATACTATATTACTTCCACATCTTTTATGTAATCTCGAATAAGAAGCTATATCTCCTTTACAACCATTTTCATAATAATTAACAGTTTTATGTTCGGCGCCATGATACTTAAGTGTCTCAACTATTAACTTCCTAAACTTTATTAAGAGTAAAATTGGTATAGCAATATAAAGAAATAATATAATATTGTTTATCTCTATACCTGTAGTAGATGGTAAAAACCAATAAAGTAATTCAAGAAAAATAATTAAAAATATTATCCAATACTTTTTAGGATTATTTATTCCCTCTTTTAAAAACATCTTAACAGCTAATATTAGTGCAAAAATCCCCCTAATAACAGGTATCTTTTTTATTAGTGAGTATTCTCGTTTTTTTAACTTATTTACCCTAATTCTTAATTTATTTTGTTCATAATAAGCTTTTACTGTATAAGAATTACTGATCAATCTTACTCCATTACTATATGCCCTACCACCTATTTTTTCTTTTTGATTATTATCATTTTTCTTATGCTCATTATCTCTCATGTCTTAAGTACTTCAACTCCATAACAATTTTTGATTTATTTTATTCTTCGCCTGGATACCATTGATCCCTTATCTTAAGTGAACCCTGATGACATTTGGGACAACTAACATCTTTACTTTCATCTTTTGTAAATGATAAAAATAAATCTTCACTTTTACAATATGGACACCTATTCTTTTCTTCATCTTTTTTATTTCTACCTAAAAAGAGCATTAATCCTAAAGAAAGTTTTTTCATAGGTTCATTATATTGATCTAATATAACATTAACTTCACGACCACATTTTAAGCATAAAAGGTCCGCAAATGTACCATCTATCCCATTTAATTCAGCTTTTTTACTGTAAGGTCCTGGGTAACCATAGGGAATCCTAGTTCCATTTTTATCCCAATAAAAAGCCCAAGGGCCTGAAGTCTCATATTTTTCTGAACATTCCTTACATTGATAAATATAATTTTTACCCATTATATATCTACCTCTCCATTTATCTTTAGTTAATAACTTCGACAAAAGCTGTAAAAGACCTTTATTTAACAAATAAAATTTAAACTCAATTATAAGACTCTTAATTATATCTTTTACAAATATAACTAGATTTATTATATTCTAATTTTTCTATAGCAAACAGGATCTTATTTTTCGATTATTTGAAGCTCACCATTATGTATTAATAAAGGGCACCTTGAAATAATAGATGCCCTTTATTTATTTCTTTTGTTAAAATATTTAATATATATTTCTATAAGAATTTTAACTGTAATACTCTACTCCAGCTTCAAATAACTTTTGATCCTTATCTCCTGGAATATTTTTAGCTATATTCTCTCCTATACGTTCAGAATGACCCATTTTACCAAAAATCCTACCATCTTTACTAGTAATACCTTCTATAGCCATAACTGAACCATTAGGATTGTATTTTATATCATAACTAGCCTGTCCGTTATTATCTACATATTGAGTAGCAATCTGACCATTTGCTACTAAGTCTTTAACTACTCTATCATTCGCAACAAATCTTCCCTCACCATGAGATACAGCTATCATATGCTCTGCACTAGTTTCCACATTAGACAACCATGGGGAAAGTGTAGAAACAACCTTTGTTCTTACCATAGAAGAAACATGTCGCCCAATTGTATTAAAGGTCAATGTAGGTGAATTGTCATCAATTTCCTTGATCTCACCATATGGTAATAAGCCAAGTTTGATCAAAGCCTGGAAGCCATTACAAATACCTAGCATTAAACCATCGCGTTCATTAAGAAGTCTCATAACAGCAGCTTTTATAGCTGGATTTCTGAAAACTGTTGCAATAAATTTACCAGAACCTTCAGGCTCATCACCAGCACTAAAGCCACCTGGTATCATGATAATTTGTGAATTATCAATTTTTCTAACCATAGTCTCTACAGAATCTTCAACCATCTGGGGATTAAGATTTTTAAAGACAAAATCTTCTACTATTGCACCAGCCTTTTCAAACTTCCTGGCAGAATCATATTCACAATTTGTCCCAGGGAAAGCAGGTATGAAAACCCGTGGTTTTGCAATTTTAATTTTAGCTTTTTGAGTATTTCTTTTTGTATATAATTCAATTTCTGGATTTTCTTTAGAATACTCTACTTTAGTTGGGAAGACATCCTCTAAAGGCTCTTGCCATGCCTTTAAAGCTTCAGTAATATCTAGCTCTATATTATTTATTTTAATTTTTTCTTCTTTTATGGTTTTCCCTAATACAATAGCATCTTCTATAATAGTTAAATCAGCAGCATCACTAATCTCCAGTACAATAGAAGCTAATTCTGGCAAAAATAGATCTTCATTAGACAGTTCATCTGTAAAAAATAGACCAATAGCATTTCCAAAAGACATTTTACTAACAGTAGCAGCAATTCCACCTTCTCCTACAGTTGAAGCTGCTTTTACTTGTCCCTTATTAATCATATCATGGATAATCGAATATTTAGCTTTTAAATCTTCAAAAAGAGGTAATCCATATTGGTCTTTTTTAATTTTAACCCAGACAAGTTGATTTCCTGCTTCTTTGAACTCCGGAGAGATACTTTTCTCTGCCTTAACAGTATTAACAGCAAAGGACACAAGTGTTGGAGGAACATCCATATCTTCAAAAGTACCAGACATACTATCTTTTCCACCAATAGCTGGGATACCAAGTTCAGTCTGTACTAGATAGGCTCCTAACAAGGCGCTAAAAGGTTTTCCCCATCTTTCCCTATCTTCACCAAGTTTTTCAAAGTATTCCTGGAAAGTCAAGCGTGTTTTTCTATAATCTCCACCTAAAGCTACTACTTTAGCTACAGAATCAAGGACAGCATATGCAGCAGCATGAAAGGGACTCCACAATGCCAGATCAGGATTGTAGCCATAAGTCATAATAGAAGCGGTAGAAGTTTCACCCTCTAATACAGGAATTTTAGCAACCATACCATCCATAGGTGTCATCTGACTTTTACCACCATAAGGTAAGAATACAGTTCCTGCTCCAATAGTACTATCAAAGCGTTCTACCAATCCCTTTTGACTACAAACATTCAAATCCTGAAGATTTGTCAACCAGGCTTCTTTCAAGTCAGATCTCTTTTCAATTCTAGCTGGTAATTTCTCTAAATAATTATCTTCTTCTGGTGGTACTACAGTAACTTCACTACTTTGGCTGGCTCCATTACTTTCTAAAAAATCACGGCTAATATCAACAATTGCATCTCCCTGCCAATACATGCGTAAACGACCTGTATCTGTAACCTTAGCAACAGTAGTTGCTTCAAGATTTTCTTTTTCGGCTAAAGCAATAAATTTATCAACATCATCTTTATTTAAGACTACAGCCATTCTTTCTTGAGATTCGGAGATAGCTAATTCTGTTCCATCAAGACCTTCATATTTTTTAGGAACAACATCTAAATTAATATCAAGACTATCAGCCAATTCACCAATAGCTACTGAAACTCCACCTGCTCCAAAATCATTACATCTTTTAATTAATTTACTGGCAGCAGGATTTCTAAACAAGCGCTGCAATTTACGTTCCGTAGGAGGGTTACCCTTCTGTACTTCAGCACCACAGCTATATAATGAGTCTTCTGTATGCTCTTTAGAAGAACCTGTAGCCCCACCACAACCATCACGACCGGTTCTACCACCAAGAAGAATTATAAGATCTCCCTCGGCGGGTCTTTCTCTAACTACGTTCTCCGCAGGGGCTGCCCCTAATACTGCACCTATTTCCATCCTCTTAGCTACAAAATTTTCATTGTAAAATTCTCTTACCTTACCAGTAGCCAGTCCAATTTGATTTCCATAAGAACTATAACCTTGAGCAGCTCCAGTAGTAATTTTTCTTTGTGGTAATTTACCTTCCATCGTTTCAGAAACAGGAGTGCGAGGATCGCCACTACCTGTAACTCTCATCGCTTGATAAACATAGGATCTACCGGAAAGAGGATCCCGTATCGCTCCTCCTAGACAGGTGGCTGCTCCACCAAAAGGTTCTATTTCTGTTGGGTGATTATGGGTTTCATTTTTAAACATTAACAACCAGTCTTCTTCATTACCATCTATATCAACTTTTATTTTTATACTGCAAGCATTTATTTCTTCAGATTGATCAAGGTCATTTAGGAGACCACGTTTTTTCATCTCTTTCATACCTATTACTGCAATATCCATTAAACAAATAGGTTTTTCACGGTCTTTATATATTTCCTCTCTTGTTTCTATATATTTTTGATAAGCTCTTTTAATTGCAGGGGTATAATATCCATCTTTGAATTCTATATCTTTAATCTCAGTTAAGAAAGTGGTGTGGCGACAATGGTCTGACCAATAGGTGTCAAGCACTCTGATTTCGGTAATACTTGGATCCCTATCTTCTTTACTGAAATAATTCTGTATAAATTCAAGATCATCAAATGACATGGCCAATCCTAAATCTTTATAAAGTTCATTTAATTGACTTTCGCTCATAGAGATAAAGTTTTCAAGATTTTTTACCTTTTCAGGATATTCAATTTCCATCTTAAGAGTATCTGGCTTTTCAAGTGAAGCCTCCTGACTTTCTAATGGGTTGATACAATAATCCTTAATTACAGCATAATCTTTATCTGAGAGATTACCTGCCAATAAAATTAATTTTGCACAGCGTATTTCAGGTTTTTCTCCCTGTGTTAATAATTGTACACATTGAGCCGCTGAATCAGCCCTTTGATCATATTGTCCAGGTAAATACTCTATAGGAACCATTCTATATTCCTCAGAAATTTCAAAGTCCTCATCATAAAGATTGTCCACTGGCGGTTCAGCAAATATAGTTTTTCTTGACTGTTGATATTCTTCATCAGATATACCTTCAATATCATAACGATGAATAATCCTCAATTCTTCAAGATTATTAATTCCTAAAAAATCTTTTAATTCCTTATACAAAAATTCTGCTTCAGTATCAAAACCCTGCCTTTTTTCTACAAAAATTCTTTTAATATTTGAACCCATATTAACCACCCTTCATGTTATATTTATCTTAAATAATTTGCTCTGGGAATTAAATATTAGCCTAAATAAGAATTATAAAGACCACTTAGAGCAAACTATTCTTATACAATGTGTTTTAAAGTGCAGCTACTAAATTATAAATCAAATTTGAATATATAATAAACATCAATGTTATTTCTCCTATAATAATATCTAAAAGTTCTTTCTTTTGCAAGCTATTCATTTATTATTTTACAAATTTTTATAGATAACCAATAGATGATATAATATATTTTAGATGATAAAAAGAACAGATATTAAAGTATTTAACAAAAAAATTTAAATAGGAAGTGATAATTATGAAACTAATAGTACTAGGTAGCCGAGCTGCTTTTCCTTCAAAAAATGAGGCCTGTTCTGGCTATCTTTTACAGGACGATTCCTATAATCTCCTTATTGATTGTGGTAGTGGAGTAGTTTCAGCCTTACAAAATTATATCGAATTAGACGAACTGGATGCAGTAATACTATCACATTATCACGCTGATCACTGGAGTGATATCAGTGTTTTACAGCACGGAATTATGGTTAAATCAATTATATCGCAAAAAAATAAAAGCTTAAAAATATATGGACACCAAGAGGATGAATCCTTTAAAAAACTAAATTATAAATCATATACAATAGCCAGTCCATATCAAGAAAATAGTACATTAGAACTTGGACCTTTCACAATCAATTTTATAAAAACAAAACATCCTACTCCCTGTTATGCCATGAAAATAAAGTATAAAGACAAAAAAATAATATATACTGCAGATACATCTTATTTTCCAGAACTAAGTGACTTTGCTTTAAATAGTGATTTATTAATAGCAGAATGTAGTCTATATCCAGATAGAGATGGACAGAAAATGGGCCATATGAATAGTAGCGATGTAGGAAAATTAGCAAGAGAATCAACAAGTAAGACCTTGCTCCTTTGTCATTTGCCTAACTATGGGGATAACAAAATGCTTCTAGATAATACTAGAGAATATTATCAAGGCAAAATTAAAATGGCTTCCAGAGGATGGGAATATGAATTGTAATTGTAATCATTAAGGATGCCCCAAGCAAATACTTTCAGAGCTAATTCTAAACAAAATATTCGCTTAGCTCTTTTCTAAAATAAGACTATTACTTATCTTAGTTATAAAAGACATCCGCTATTAATTATATTTTTTACATGAATTTCTTTTGACTAAGCGACTTGGTAAAATCACAGGTGATATCCGTTTTTTAGGTGATTTAATCATTTTTAATAACATTTCAGCCGCATTTTCTCCTAATTGATAAGTATTTTGACTTACTGTAGTTAGCGATGGTGTAATATATTTACTAACTTCTATATCATCAAACCCAATAATTGAAAAATCATCAGGTACATTTAGTCCAGCATCCCTGATAGCTTTTATAGCTGCAATTGCAATAACATCTGCCTGACAAAAAATAGCAGTAGGCCTATCGGACTGCGACAATATTCTTTGCATTGCTTTATAAGCATACTTTTCCTCAAAATCAGCTTCTATAATCCATTCTTCATTATACTTTAAATTTTTATTCTGTAGTGCTTTTGTAAAGCCTTTTAACCTGATATCTGCTGGTCCTATTCCCCTGGGTCCCATAATCATGCCAATCTTTTTATGCCCTAAGTCATAGAGGTAATCCAGTGCCTGATATGCACCTCTTTCGTTATCACTAGATACATAAGATGTAGTCTCATTAGAATACTCTAAATCTATTAATACAACTGGTAAATTAGATTCCAATAAACGGGACATATTTTCATCCTTATGAATCCCCAATAAAATAGCTCCATCAACCATGCGATTTTTACACTTGCCTAAATAATCATAAGCATAGGTATCATGCCATTTTTGATCAGAAAAATATACATAATCATAGCCTGCTTTTCCCATAACTTTTTCTGCACCAAAGAGAACTTCCTGAAAAAACATATTATTTAAACCTTCTTCATGGTAATAATTAAAAATAATACCAATAGATCCAGATTGGTTTGTTGTTAAACTTCTAGCAACAGAATTGGGTATGTAATTGTTTTCCTGCATTATCTTTCTAATTCTTTTTTTAGTTTCGTCGCTAACATCATGACGATCATTAATGACCTTAGATACGGTAGCTATTGATACTCCAGCTATTTTTGCTATGTCATATATATTTGACAAAAAAATCACTCCCAACAATAATAAGCTTAATTTTAATATTAAATTTCTTAAGTCAACCTCTCCTGGTACACTTCAATATTACTACTTATCCTCTAATACTAATAGTAATTTTATTTTTTTCTGGAATAATATTTGTTCCATAATCTGATTCTGATTCTACTTCTTGATAAACTCCTCCATCTATTTCTTGAACGTAACCAGTATTGATTAGCTTAATAAAACAAGGTTTGCTATCGTCACTAAGCTCTATAAAAACTTTGTTTCCTATACGCTCTACGGATAATTCTAGCTCTTTTTTTCCATATCTATTGTAAACAGGATATTTTAAGCTAGTCCTATCTTTAAGCTGAAATATATTAAAAGTTATATTATCACTATAATCATAATCTACTTTATCTATGCAATTTCCTGTAGCTATAATGGAGTTTTCCCTAGCCAGTAACGGTAAGCTTAGATAGTCATGTTTTTCTTGAATCCACCTAGCACCACTAATATTCTCACCTGTAATAAAATTTGTCCATTCCCCTTCAGGTAAATAATAAGCCACTTCTCCTTTTTCACTAAATACAGGAGCTACAAGTAATGAATCTCCCAACATATATTGCTTATCAAGATATTCACAACCAGGCTGATCTTCAAATTCCATAATCATAGCCCTCATTACTGGTAATCCAGTTTGATTAGCTTCGCAAGATAATTTATATAAATGTGGCATTAATCTACATTTTAAATTTGTAAAGTATCTTAAAACATCAACTGCTTCCTCATCAAACAACCAAGGTACTCTATAAGAAGAACTTCCATGTAATCGACTATGGGATGATAACAAGCCAAAAGCAATCCAACGTTTATAAACATCTGCAGTGGCAGTATTTTCAAAACCTCCAATATCGTGGCTCCAGAAAGCAAAGCCGGATAAACATAGTGACAATCCCCCTCTAAGGCTTTCAGCCATAGAAGTATATTTACTATTACAGTCACCTCCCCAATGAACAGGAAATTTCTGTCCACCAGCTGTAGCAGATCGAGCAAAAACAACAGCTTTATTTTTTCCTAATTCCTCTTTTAAAACATCAAAAACTACCTTGTTATATAAATAGGGATAGTAATTATGCATTTTCACCGGATCAGAGCCATCATGATAAATAACATCAGTAGGGATTCTTTCTCCAAAGTCGGTTTTAAATGTATCTACACCCATTTTTATTAAGTCTCTTAACTTATCAGCATACCATTTACAGGCATCAGGATTTGTAAAATCAACTATAGCCATCCCTGGCTGCCATTTATCCCATTGCCATACAGTACCATCAGGATTTTTTATTAAATAACCCTGTTCTACTCCTTCATTAAACAGTTCTGATCTTTGTGCTATATATGGGTTTATCCAGACAGATATTTTTAAACCCTTATCTTTTAATCTGCTTAGCATACCTTCAGGATCAGGAAAAACCCTGTCATCCCATTTAAAATTAGTCCAGTGATACTCCTTCATCCAGAAACAATCAAAATGAAATACATGTAAAGGTAGTTCACGTTCAGCCATGCCATCTACAAAACTATTTACAGTCTCCTCATCATAATTGGTAGTAAAAGAAGTAGTTAACCAGAGTCCATAAGACCAGGCTGGAGGTAAGGCTGGTTTGCCGGTAAGAGATGTATATCTTTTAATCACATCTTTGATAGTTGGTCCATTAATAATATAATAATCAAGATACTCTCCTGGGACACTAAATTGTACTTTATCCACTCTTTCAGATGCAATCTCAAACGAAACCTTTTCAGGATGATTTACAAATACCCCATAGCCTTTATTAGTCAGATAAAATGGTATATTCTTATAGGCCTGTTCACTACTAGTTCCACCATCTTTATTCCAAATATCAACCACCTGTCCATTTTTCACAAATTCCGTAAAACGTTCGCCTAAACCATAGACACATTCTCCTACAGCCAAATCTAATTGTTCCCTAATATATGTATTACCATTATCCTCTTTTATATATCCTTTATTTCTATAAGTACTGGAAGTAATTTTTCCATTCTTATTAGAAAATTCTATAGAAAAATTATTCTTATCAATAAAAGCATTTAGATCTCCACTTTTAAAAGCAAGGCTTTCATCTTTATCATCAACTAAAAATTCAGTATTAGCATCCTCTGCTATTTCAAATGCAGGTTCCTCATTAATTTGACCCTTATAATGATAAAAACGTACTCTAATTACATCTTCCATTGGTGAGCTTAATTTAATTGTAAATAAAGGTCCCTGCAAAGTATCTCCTCTGTGATTTATATATTGATAAGGAGCATAAAGATTTAAACTATTCTCTTTTTCTTCATAATCATACAAAGTTATTGGACTAAAAATATCATATCCTTCCTTCACCAGCCAGTTACCATCTGTAAATTTCATTTATTAACACTCCCCCCCTCTTGTTATGCTATATTTTCCCTAGCATACAATTTCTTTAATTTTATCTGTTAGACCCAAAATATGCTGCCACAAAAACTGCAGGTGAATTCCAATATGTTGTAATTTCATTTGATGAATGACTACCAAGATGATCTACAAAGGCTTTTGCAGGAGGCACATCCTTGTCCACGGCATCTCGTAAAGCATCATCCTGCAGACGAGAATTAGGACCACCCGAGACCATGCCGGGCACAGGTTCTTCCACTCCATCTGCCTCTGATGGTCTGTGATGTGGATTCATAAGCCTCTTACTACCATATCCAGTAACATAGCATTGATCCAGCACATTGCAAGCTAATAAGTAATCAAAATTATTTCTAGCAACCTGGATGTATTTATTTGTATTATCCTCACTTAAAAACTTAGCAAAAATTAAAAGCATAGCCTGATCCATTAACAAACCATTACTTCCCCACATATATTCATCTATGGAAAGACCATATGCACTTTTTTCAGACCTTGCTAGCATTTTATTAAGATTATTAAAATATAAATCCTTTAATTTTTTATAAATAAGATTATCTTGACCATCCTCCATAGAAAGGTAGGAAATAGTCCCATAGCCACCAACATTTCTCCAATCTATGGAAACCTTATCAAAATCATTATTAATATTATCTTTAATATAATTATGATATATGTCTTTTCCAGTAGACCTATACAATTCTACAGCTGCCCAATAACGTTCATCACGATCATCTTCATCTCCATATCCTCCAGTATTTACACCCTCTGGATTTCTAAATACATCTGCATCAGGATTATTATTAAGCCACTGCCATGCTTTCTCTGCTGCTTCAACCATTTCATTCGCTAATTTTTGATCAAAGTCATTATAAATACTGGAAGCCATAGCCATAACAGCAGCAAAACAAGCTGTTGCAGTTGAGGATATCGGCATAATATATCTTTTTTCTTTACTTGTTTCAGGCATTACCATTCCAACAAATTGCTTAGTAGTCACTTTATGATATACCCCACCATTATCTTGATTCTGCATTTTAAACATCCAATTAAGACCCCAATAGGCTTCATGTAATATATCGGGCATATCTTTTTTGCTTTCTGGAATATTTATATTTTCGTCAAAAGTTTCAGGGAAAAAATTATATGACAAGAGCAAATCAGCAATAGTTTTAGCTGCTGGCACTACATACTTTCCATAATCACCAGCATCATGCCAGCCTCCACTTGTATCTATTTTTTTATCTGGTTCTTCATAAAGATAAGCATCATCTAAATGACAGGCTTCATGTTTCCATGGACCAGCATACTCTTCTTCAAGATTCAGACCACATCTTTGAAAGTACATTAATTTAAGAAGATCATTTTTTAATTGATCATATATGCCTTCCTTTATACTAAAATTGTATGACTTCTTTTCATTATCAAGCTTAATATAATAGTCTCCCACTAAGCTTAAATCACTAAAATCTCCTTTAGAAACAATTTCTCCACTATCAGGATCATATTTAGCTTCTTTTAATATCCCTTCATAAACAACTTGCTCATTATTCAAATCAAAGATTCGGAAATTTTTTAGCTTTTTTTGAGAATTTTTTACCAAAACTCTTTTACTATCTCCAGGCTTATATCCTAGTTGATTAATATGTATCATTTCAATACCACCTTTGCTAGTATATATATTAGCCCCACTCTTAAGCGCTTAAGGGCTTTTTGAAAATAAATATAGTTTAACTAATATTAGCAAATAATTTTGTCTTTGTCAAAAAGAATCATAATTAGATCCCCTTTTTGTGAAAAAAGTATTATTTTCAAAAATCATATTGATAATCATATAGAAAATCCTGCTAGTAAAACCAGCAGGATTTCTTTAAATTTCATATTATATTCTTTAATTTACTTATTCGCCAGCCATAATAGCTGCTACATCATTTTCTACATTATCTATTGGCTTAATATCAAATTTTTCAACAAGTACATTTAAGACATTTGCTGAGACAAATGCTGGTAAGGAAGGTCCAAGACGTATTCCCTTAACTCCTAAGAACAACAGAGCTAATAGAACAGCTACTGCCTTTTGTTCATACCAGGCAATATCATAAGATATTGGAAGTTCATTAATATCATCTACCTCAAATACTTCAGCCAGCTTTTGTGCTATAACAACTAAAGAATATGAATCATTACACTGACCTGCATCAAGTACCCTAGGAATGCCACCAATATCACCTAAATCAAGCTTATTGTATCTATATTTTGCACAACCAGCAGTAAGGATTACAGCATCTTCTGGAAGTTCTTCAGCTACTTGACTATAATAATCACGGGTCTTATGTCTCCCATCACAACCAGCCATAACTACAAATCTACTGATATGGCCTTGTTTTACAGCTTCTACTACCTTATCAGCAACACCCATTACTGCTTCATGAGCAAAACCACCAGGGATAGTTCCTGTTTCTAATTCCTCGGGCGCATTGGTCTTTTTAGCATGCTCAATGATAGCAGAAAAATCTTTTTGCTTTCCTTCTTCTCTATCAGTAATATGAGTTAAACCAGAAAATCCAACAACACCAGTTGTATAAACGCGATCTTTATAAGAATCTTTTGGTGGAACTAGGCAATTTGTTGTCATTAAAATGGGACCATTAAATTTTTCAAATTCTTCTCCCTGTTGCCACCATGCGTTTCCATAATTACCTACAAAATGATCATATTTTTTGAAAGCAGGATAAGAATTAGCAGGCAACATTTCTCCATGTGTATAAACATCAACACCTGTACCTTCTGTCTGCTCAAGGAGTTCTTCCAGGTCACGTAAATCATGACCACTAATTAGAATTCCTGGATTATTTCTAACACCAATATTTACATTACTTATTTCAGGGTTGCCATAATTGCTGGTATTTGCTTTATCAAGTAAAGCCATTGTTTCTACAGCAATTTCTCCACACTTCATAACTAATCCTATTAATTCATCTACACTTTTATCTCCATCAGCTGTTGCTGCAAGTGCTTCAGTAAGGAATGCAAAAATATCATCACTTTTTTCTTCTAGAACATAGGCATGTTCTGCATAAGCAGCTATACCTTTTAAACCATATATTAAAAGCTCTTTAAGGGATCTGATATCTTCATTTTCTATTGATAATATACCAACTTGGGCAGACTTTGTATAGAAATCTTGAACATTATCACTATACCAAGTGCACATTTCTGGTAAATATTTATTAAATTCTTCACCTGTTTTTTCCTGATAAGCTTTAAGTAAATTCTCTTTAAGCTCTTCCCTTAAACTTAAGCCTTCTTCTATCCTCTTTTCAAAACGCTCAGGATCAAAGCTTGCATTGGTAATAGTAGCAAAAAGACTCTCATTAATAAATACAGCTACTTTTTCATCCTCTACACCATATTCTTTTGCTTCTTCTGCTATAACAGAGATACCTTTAAGTACATAGATTAATAAATCTTGAAGATTCGCTACATCATCTGTTTTACCACATACTCCTCGTACTGTACAGCCTTCTCCCTTGGCTGCTTCCTGACATTGATAACAAAACATACTCACTATATAATCACTCCTTTTATAATTTGAATAAATTGCTTGTTTGCATTAGTAATTATATCGTGCTTAAAAGATCAATGCTATGATATTTATCACATCTTACTATATTTTATCTATATATTTACTAGGGATTAAACCAGCTAAGCTTATAGTTGACTAATTCTGAAAGCTTCTTGATAATAAACTACGGAAAACTACTAAATAGATAATTCTTTGAATAAAAATATAACCTCTATCAAAAATTTGATAGAGGTTAATTTTAATATTGACTATCTTGGTTCTACAATAAACTTAATTGCTGTCTTCTCATCACCATCAATGGATATATCTATAAATCCTGGAATACTAACTAAATCCATCCCACTTGGTGCTACAAATCCTCTAGCAATAGCAATAGACTTAACTACCTGATTTACAGAGCCAGCCCCAATAGCCTGCAATTCAGCTCGTCCTTCTTCCCTAAGTATCCCTGCAAGCGCTCCTGCTACCTTGTTAGGATTTGAATTTGATGCTACTTTCAACACTTCCATAAAAAACCCCTCCTTGAATTTATCCTATATTTATCCATCTATTTATTATATTAGCTAAATTTCACAAAAATCCTTCATTTTTTAGAAAATTTTTTAAATAATTTTAATAGTATAAATATATAGGATACTTTTATAGGGCTTTTATTAGAAAAATAATATCAGATTTACAATTAATTTCTATGCATTAGTCGTAAAATCAGATTTAAATAACAATCACTTCAAAATAGAATGATAATAACTATCATAATAACTATATAAACTTAATTTACTACTTACTCTTTTCCAATATAAAACGAAAACTCTATAATATCATTCTTATATATAAAGAAAACAAAAGAATTTAAAGGAAAACATTAAATATTGTCGAATCATAACAATATGCAGTAAAATTATTTTTAAATTTCAATTTCTCACTCACTTTCTCTTAAAGAGAAGTTATTATAATAAAATTCAGAAAAATTTTCATAAAAGGAGCAATACAATGAAAAAAAAATTGAACAAGCATAATAAATATATCTATATAAGCCATATAATATCATTAATTTTATTAGGCCTTTTTTTTATAAAAAATGTTTATAATAAACAATTAAATATAGCATTATTCCCATTGATCATCCTCTTTATGTTCTTAATTTTATTATTTCTTTTAAATGACAAAATTAATAAATACTTTGAAGAGATAAAAATAATTAAGAAAGAATATCTAATTGCAACTGTCTATATTACATTAATAACCCTAATAATATTATATAACTGTAGTATTGAAAAATCATTTTTAAAGATATTCTATCTCGTACCCATAATTCTTTTTTCAGCTACTCATGGTAAAAAGATATCACTTTTTATAGCTACTTATTCTTCCATAAATATTTTAATTATATCTTATATTAATAGAAATATAATCAATATAGAGTTAGATTTATTATTAATAGTCCTTTTCTTTTGGATTGCCTGGTTAATCGGAGGATTTATTAATTTAGAACGAGAAGCAAAGAATAAATTATATGAAATGACTAATAAATTAGAAAAAGTAAATAATGAACTTAGAAACAGTCAAGAAGTATTTAAGGTTAATTTCGAAAAGTCCAATATAGGAATGGTTATCAACGACTTAGAAGGAAATATAATTAAAGCTAATGATGCATTTAATACTATGATGGCTTATGAAGAAAATGAGTTACAAGGTAAAAATATTTACCAACTACGTAAAAACCATCATAAAAGCGATAATAATATATGCAAAAAAATGCTTGATAATAATATTAAAGCCCTTACAACACAAAAAGAATATACTAATAAATATGGTGGGACAATTTGGGTAAAACAAAATACAAGTATAGCATATGATAATGAAAAAAAACCCATATACTTTTTAAATCAAATGGAAAATATCACAGAAAAAAAATTAGTAGAAGCCAGATATAAAGAACAAAAAGAACAATTAGAGTATAATATTCTTAAAACTAAATTTTTCTCTAAACTTTCACATGAATTAAAAACGCCACTTAACCTTATATTCTCTGCTTTACAAATTCTAAATATTAGATATAGCAAAATACACAAAGATGAAAAAAGCGAACAAATTGAAAAATACTTTAATATTATTAAGCAAAATAGCTACCGCCTTTTAAGACTTGTAAACAATATAATAGATTTGAGTAAAATTGATAGTAATTCCTTTAATTTAAACTTAGAAAATCGTGATATTATTTCTGTTATTAAGAAAATTGTATTCTCTACAGAAGAATATGTAATAAATAATAAGAGAAAAATTAAATTTACTTCTTCCATTAAAGAAAAATGTATCGCCTGTGATCCATTTAGTATAGAAAGAATCATTTTAAACTTAATTTCAAATGCTGTTAAATTTACAAATGTAGATGATTTAATTACAATTAGTATTTATGAAAGAGATAATAACCTTATAATTGAAGTAGCTGACACAGGAATAGGAATAAAAGAAGATAAACTCAATCTCATATTTGAATACTTTAGGCAAGTTGACGAATCCTTTTCAAGAAGAACTGAAGGAAGTGGTATCGGCTTATCAATAGTAAAATCACTAGTAGAGTTGCATGACGGTAAAATATGGGTAGAAAGTGTTTTAGGCAAAGGAAGTACTTTTTATATAGCACTCCCTATCCGATTACTCCCTGAAGATAAAAATTTAGAAACAGATATTTATAATAATAACTTAATGGATAAAGTTAAAGTAGAATTTTCTGATATATACAGTGATGAGTAATTACTAAAAAAGCTATAAAGATACCCCACTGTTAAAGTGGGGTATCTTATTATGCAAATCAATATAACGTGCTCCACAAACTGAAGCTTTTTGCTAACTATAATTAATTATAAAAGTAGCTTAATTATATAATATTTAAACTACAACCTTTAACTACAATCTTCCCAAGTTAATTCTTTTATCTCTTCAAGATCCAACAACCATGAATTCATTTCCACTATATCATCATTATTTATTTCCACAATGCACTTCAAGTTTATTTCTTCCTCATTACTTTTATTTGTCTCGATAAATTTTATCTCACATTTTTTTTCCTGAAACTTTCGATGAATTTCATTATATAAACCCTTATTTCTTTTGAAGGTACATTTAAATTTCTGTTTGCGAATCTTAGTATTTCCATACTCAATATTAGATAAAAAGAACAAGGATATGAAAACTATAATTGTTGCTACTATACTTAAAAAATAAAAACTAGCGCCAACCGCTAAACCAATCGCTGCAGTAGTCCATAAGCTGGCAGCAGTTGTTAATCCTTTTACTATAGAACCCTGTATCAGAATTGTTCCTGCTCCCAAAAAACCAATTCCACTTACAACTTGAGCTGCTATACGTGCAGGATCAGCATCGGGATAAATCTCATGCAAACTATAAGAGACCATCATCAAGATAGTAGAACCAATACCTACTAGAATATGAGTTCTAAAACCAGCAGGTCTACCATGTTTTTCTCTATCCCAACCAATAACGCCAGCTAAGAGTGATATTAAACATATATTGATTAGTATATCTAGCAAATAAAAACCTCCCTTAAATAAACTTTTAATTATCAAACTCAAACTTCTCAGATAAATCTATAGCATAAAGCCTGCTTAGCCGTGACGGCTTTGATAATATCTAGCTTTATTATAAAACAGTTGGATTACTATTTATTCTATTTTAATTTCCTTATTTTTACAAACAGTTGCTTTCTTTATTTTATGCAAGTAATTAATACTTGTTTCTTACTTTATGATGTTTTATTATTTCTATAATCACAGTAATTTTCCTGCCTAAACTTCCAAAAATTTAGTAAAAACTCGATATTTCCTATTGCACATATTTTTAACAATATTTTTATATTTATCTAATTGTGATTGTTCTTTTAAATATCCACTTTTATAATCAAGAATAAATATTTCTTTCTTATCTTCATTAAGTAATAAACGATCAATTCTATATTTCTCACCTTCAAATTCTATTTGATATTCATTAAATACCTGCCAATAGTCCTCAAAATAAATCTGATTTTTTTTCAAAAAACTCTCTACTCTTCTAGCAATTCCCTCTATTTTGATTAAACCTAAAATATTACCATAACGAGCCATCATTAAATTAAAGGCATAATCTCGCTCTGTCTTAGTATTATATTTAATATTCTCTAAATAATAATGAAGAGCAAGCCCCTCAATCCTCTTTAGTTCTTTTTCCATCGTCATATGAAAATCTTTTTTCTTATTAATTTCATCTAGACGTTCTGCTGAAAGCACTGACGATGAAAAATAAGGTTTTAAAAGTGGAATTTCTATTTTTTCTTCTCTTTTTTCAATTCTTCCTATCATAAGTTCTCCAAACTCTTTTCTTTCTATCAAATCACAAAGAGTGTAGGAATCACTAGCTTTCAATAATGCATCTTCATAAAAATCATAAGAGCTACCACTCCAACAACGTCCTTCATTATCCTCTTCCAATTTTCTTGGTCCCTCGATATAGAGAAAGAGATTATTTTCTGCTCTCGTTAAGGCTACATATATGTTATTAATTTCTTCTATTAATTCTTTTGCTTTTCTTTTCTCAGCAAAATCTATATCTAGGTATTCGAAAATCTTTTCATATTTAGAGTTTGTTAGTAAATAATCTTCAAGTTCTTGAAAGTTCTCATCAAAGTTTAAATAAAACTCCATACCATTGGAATTAGCACCTTTAGCGGAAGATGGATCCCAATAGAAAAACTCAGTTTCAAAAGATAAACCTTTAGATTTATGAATACTCATTAATTTGACAGCATTTTCCTCTTTGACAGCCAGTTGTTTAAGCTCATCACTTTCTTTATTTTCTTCTAAATATCTCATAAAATCACTAAGACAAGTAAATCTCCTCATTAACTTAAAAAAATGGTATATATTTTTCAAAGCTGCACTATTGCCACTATATTTATCAATAATACCACTATTTTCAATTAGATAATTACTCAACTTTTGGTAATTCATTTTCTTTAAACTCTTAACTTCCAGTAAAACACTTTCTAAATTATCTATAGAAACGCTTTCTATATCACCTAATATATAAGCCTTAACTTCTTCTTTATTTTCTAAAAGATATCTTAAAAATTTATTACTTACTCCTAGTAAATCACTTCTCATGAATTTAAGTAAATTAAAATAATCATTATAATTTATATAATTTAATAAAAAATATAAAGGTCTAATTGCTTCATGATCAAGAAGACTGTCCTTGCTTTCCAACAAATAAGGAATAGATAATTTATCTAACTCCATAGCAATTTCGGAGAGATGATTATTGGAACGCGCTAATACACCTATATCACTTCCACTACTTAATTCTTTAATTCTTTCAGCTATAGCCTTTTTCATATCTCCTGTAATTTTTTCATTTAGCTCCATTATAAGTTCTTGCTTTTCTTTATTTAATTTAGCAAAAGACTTGGTCTCTGTATTAGTTTTATTTTTTTCACCTCCAAGTAAAAGTTCAAAATATCCATTCTCCTTTGAAGGTAAATAATCAACATGATTGTACTCCCACTCCAAGTCTAAATTATAGAAAAATTTGTTAACGAATTCAATTATTTCTTTTTGGCTGCGATAACATGTAAGTAATGGTTCTGTCTCGGCTGCTATTATCTTATCTAGATTAGTAAAAAGATCTTTTTCACCACCCCTCCAGCCATATATGGATTGTTTTTCATCGCCTACAGTTATTACATTTGCTGATCTATCTAATAATCCTTTTAAAATTTTCCACTGTAGAATACTGGTATCCTGAAACTCGTCTATAAAAATAGATTTTATCTCTATATCAATAAGCTCATAAAAATAATCAGTAAAAGAATTATTATCCATTAGCTTCAATTCCTCTTGATTCATATACATATAGGTATAATTACTAATATCGCTGTGGGTAAAAGCTTTTAATTTAAACTTTAACTTATCAGCAATCTCAAAGATCCTAGTTGAAAATTTGAAAATTTCTTCTTCATAAGGTATTAGTTCCTCATTATAAATATAATTAGCTAATTGAATTAAAAATTCTTCATATTTTAAATCTAAAGACTCTCTCAAAGAAGCAACTGCCTTTCCCCTAAGTTTATTCTTATTCCAAAAAGATTTACTAAAAAATAGTGAATAATTCTTCATAATCATATTTTCTTTAGCCTCAAGACTATCGAGTAATCGATAGTTGCTAATTAAAGATTTAAAATCTTTAACTAAAAACTTCGCAGAAAATTCCTTTCCTTTTTCAATTATTATACTTTCCAATATATCAATACTTTGGTCAAGTTTACTACTTAATTGACTACAATCTCTTTTTTCTCTTTTTTTATAATCCAATAATAAAAATTTCCAACGATTATTTAATATATCTCCTATTAAATGCAGATAATTACTTAAATCCCTTTCAACGTTCTCGCTTAAAAACTTCTCTAAAAGAGCAAAATCTATAGGATTGTCCAGAATTTCTTTGAAAACTTCCTCAATTATCTCCTTATTTTTTTCTTCTTCAACAATTTGATAATTAAAAACACCTAGATATGGGGCAATCGATTTTTTGAAAATTTGATTAATAAAACTATCTATAGTATAAATATGAATTTTTTCTTTATTTATTAACATTTGGTGATATACTTCTTCTACTCTATGAAGGTCAACAACTATTCCAGGCCTTTTGCCTTCTAGAGATTGATAAACCTGACTGTCTACTCCTTCATCTAAAAGCTCAGCTAAATGTTCAAATATCCGCTCTCTTATTTCAGCTGTTGCTTTTCGAGTAAAAGTCATTACAACAATTTCTTCAAAGGACTGGCCATCCAACAAAGCAAGGATATATTCCAATGATAAACTGTATGTTTTACCTGTACCTGCACTTGCTTTTAGTACTTTTCTCATCTTTACACCACCCTACAAATTTCAGACATTACACATCTTTTACATCGACTTTTATATTCAAAAGAATACTCTTTTCCTTCCAGAAATAAACTAAGACTTTCTTCTAACTTTTCTTTAAACTCTAGTTCTGTACCACTTTCACCTTTTTCAAAATTCTGCTCAAGAACATTATAAATACTTTTCTCAATAAGATTTTTTTCATCTTCTTCTTGATTTAATAATAAAGAATAAAAATCTAATTGATCATCACTTCCAGATCCTGTCTTAAAATCGATTATATACTTCTTTTCTCTTGTTTCTATTAATAAATCAACTCTACCATTTAAATAAAACTTTATAGATTTTGGAGAAATTTCTTTTGAATTTTGAAATTCCCCATCTTCCTCAAATGAATGTTTATAAAAAGTCCGATCATCCTTATCTTCAGGAACCCATTCTGTTCTAAGTGCTAGAATATCTTCATTTACTATTTTACTAATTCTCTTTATAAAAAAAGATAGAGATTCTTTGATAGCAGTTAACATTATATTTTCATAATACTTTCTATAATAATTATTAATTCTTAAATAATAACGAGAAAAACAACGTTCAACAAACTTATCAATAGAAGAACTCTTTAGACTTGTATTAATAATATCAACATTAGATAATACTTCAGCAAAGATGTCATGAATTATAATACCTAAGATTCTTGCACCTAATTCTTTTTCTATAACAGTTCTTTCTTCTTCTAATCTAGCGATATGATCTAAATAAAACTTATAATAACAATCTTTTAAAACCTTATATTTATAAAAAGATAGAGAGTAGTTTTCTTTAAAATCTTCGGGAATAATCATAAGTTTATCTGATTGAGGACTATCTTTTAATCCCCGATTAAACAATTTTTGATCATTTTTAAAAATTTTACTAATGATAGTGGGGTAATCCTCAACTTTTAACTTTAATTCTTTACTTTCCAGACCATAATTTAGCATCAACTCTTCTAGAAAAGGGCTAGAGCTTATATTCTCTTCTATATTTTTAATGCTATATATTATAGCTTTCCTACTACTTAAAATATGTCGTATAAAATAATATTTATCTTCCAGATTCTTATCATTAACAGTTCTTAATCCATGCTCTCTTCTTTGTTTATCTGTAAGCAAAAACTCACTATTTTTTTGACCTGGTAGCGCTCCTTGAAATGCATTAAGAATTATTAAGTCATCATCTCTACTATGAACTGAAGTTATTAAATCCTTAATTACCGGACTTGCCTTTTCTTTTTCATCTATAATATTAAGTTTCTTATATCTAAGATAGTTAAGAAAAAGACGAAAAAGACCTCTAGAATTATTAGTAAAATATTTATTCCAGGAATTAAATAAAGACAGATCTTCTATTGTGCTTAACTCCAATAAAGCATCAAAATACTGAGAAATATTATTTGAATAAATATCATCGTTTAATATTTTAAGATTAATCTTCTCAAAGAAATTGGCAAAATCTTTTAGAGAATTTAGCTGATTAATTTTCCTGAGCATTTCAAAAATAGTACTGTATTTTCTTAGTGACTTTATATCTAATTTCATCTTATTAATGCTGTATTCTATGTGTTCCAAAGTAAGATAAACATATTCATCGGAGGCTATAGTATGCAAAAAATCGATATCTTTTTCTTTAAGATTAAAATAATCCCTAAACTCCGTTTGGTACACGGCCTGAATTAGAGAATTTGTTTCTATCTTCAACTTACCTTTTTCATCAGAACTTAATAAAATTTCGTAAAGAGAGTTTAAAAATCTATATATTTTGCTCTCAGTAAAATATATTTCTTTATCAAAACTTATCTTATTAGGTGATAATAAATAATGATAAGTACTATTCATAAAATCTGCATCCAATATGGTATAAGTTTTTCTATAATTTAATTCTATATCTTGATCCTGATTTTGAATTACTTCTATTTGTTTAATCATATCTATTAATTCTAATAATCTATCTTCTGTATGATAAAGCTCAACTTTACTAGATATCTTCTCTGGGAACTTTAATGTTTCTAAGGAAAGGGTCTCATGATTAAAATCTTCTTTATCCATTTGCAAATAGAAGCTTATCTTTTTCTCTGACTCTTCTATTTTACTTATAAGATCTTTCTCTTTGGGAGTAAATTTTATTATATTAACAAATATAATTTCTTGGAATGAAGCTAAAAAACGATTATTATAATTCTTCAAATCAAATGCTATTGTTTTATCACTATAATTAAGTTCATTAAGCCTTTTTATATATCTACTTCTAATAGTATTTAAAATCCTATATTTCTTTTCCTGCCAATCTTTTAAATTCTTTAGTTCTTCAATACAATATTCTTCTAACTCATCATAGAACTTAAAGAAAGCATTTGCTAGATCAATAGAATCAAAGTAATTATCAATTCTCAATTCTTCTTTTTCTCGTTTTCTAAGCAAGTCGTAAAATAAAAGTGAACGTTTTTCTTCTTTAAGTATTAATTTATCTGTAGGACATAACTTTTCTTTTAAATCCTGCATGGATATAAAATGACTGGCTGATTGTAAAAATGGCTGCTGATAATATTCTTGAGCCTTGAGTAAGTTTTGGAAATTATCAAATATATATAGTTTAGGAGAATCATTATCTACTACTCTTTCAAATAGATCTTCTTGATAATCTATAAATTTAAATTTCATCATATAAACCCCCTATTTCTTAAAACAAAACCTTTGTTCTGCTTGTTTATTATATTATTAAACAAAAAAGTATATTCTCCTGCTCTAAAAATTAAAAATAAAAAGACTATCTCAAATAGTATCATCTCCTTTCAGAGAAAACTATTTAAGACAGTCTTACTAAAACATAGACATATTTTATTCAATACTAAATATTACCATTCCTAAAATATTCAGCGGCTCTTGCCCTAATATCTGGCATGACCTCAATTCATACTCACCAGGGTCTTCCTTAATCTACAAAGCCCTTTAGCTTGTTACTACGAGTAGGATGTCTTAACTTTCGTAGTGCTTTTGCTTCAATTTGCCTTATACGTTCTCTAGTAACTCCAAACTGCTTACCGACTTCTTCCAAAGTTCTGTTTCTACCATCTGAAATACCAAAACGTAACTCCAATATTCTTTTTTCTCGAACTGTTAAAGTATCCAATATATCATCTAGTTCTTCTTTTAATAAGTTTTGAGTAACAGTAGTTTCAGGTTCAACTGTCTCTTCATCTTTTATAAAATCACCAAGACTACTATCTTCTTCTTCTCCAATAGGTGTTTCTAAAGAAATAGCTTCTTTAGATATCTTTTGTATTTCTTCAACTTTTGAAGCAGGAATATCCATAACTTCTGCTATCTCTTCTGTAGTCGGTTCTCTATCAAATTCCTGATATAGACTTCTTGAAATTCGTGCCACTTTATTTATTTTCTCAACCATATGCACAGGTACTCTTATTGTTCTTCCCTGATCTGCAATAGAACGAGTAATAGCTTGACGAATCCACCAAGTTGCATAAGTACTAAATTTATATCCCTTCGTATAATCAAATTTTTCCACAGCTCTCATCAAACCCATATTACCTTCTTGGATCAAATCAAGAAACTGCATTCCTCTACCTATATATTTTTTTGCAATACTTACTACTAGTCTTAAATTTGCCTCAATTAATTTCTCCTTAGCTAAATCATCCCCCGCCTCTATTCTTTTAGCCAATTCCACCTCTTCCTCCGCAGAGAGCAAGTCAACCTTTCCAATACCCTTCAAATACATTCTTACAGGGTCCCCCATAGCCTTACTATCAGAGACACTTAAATCCAGTTCGTCATCATTATCCTGATCATCATCATCAATACTTTCATCATCATCATCATCTAGCATATCATCCTGAGAATCTTCATCAATTATTTTAATGTCATTCTCTTCTAAGATCGCATATATTTCATTATAATTATCTTCATCATCTATATATTCTTCTAATTTTGATTTAATTTCTGCTGTACTTAACTTCCCTTTACTTTTACCCTGATTTATAACTTCCTCGACTAAATCCTGCTTGATTATTTCTTCTGTCAAGAAAAAGCCTCCCTCTAATTAATATATTTATTAGCAAAAAAGAATTATAAACTTATAAATCATTTTTTGCTAAAACTGCCTTAATAGCTGTGTAAGTAATTTCTTTAGGTAGAGCTTCTTTAATAGTTTTTAATCTATCACTCCCTTCACTTTCTATAACAGAAAGTATCTGCTGTTCAAATTCTTTTGGTATTAAAATATCCAAATCTATATTTAAACCCTCCCTATATGCTTTGATAATATGATTTTCTATTGTACCTTCAGATAAATCTCTTTCTTTAGCTATCTCTTCTATAGTTTTACCAGTTTTAAAATACTTATATGTTAGTAAATAGCTATTTTTTTTACTTCCTTTTCTCTTATTAATATCCTGAGTACTATTTTTCATTTGATCTTCTATCTCATTATTTTCTAGATAATCTTCTATAACTTTAATAAATTTTTTGCCAAACTTTTTGAATTTCACTTCCCCTACACCAGTTATTTTCAACATGGAAGTCTCGTCTACTGGATAATATTTGCTCATTTCTCGTAAAGCACTATCATGAAAGATAACATAAGGTGGTACACCTTCATTATCAGCTATATCTTTTCTCAAATCCTTTAAAATATCAAATAATTTATTATCACTGCTAATCTTATGTTGCTTTTTTTCTATTCTTTGATAAACTTCTTTTTCTCCTTTTAATACTTTATAAGAAAGAGAATTTAATTTTACTAGAGGATATTTTCCCTCTGTAAGATCAAGGTAAGAATCTGCAGCCAAAATATTTATCATATTTTTAATATCTTTGATTGAATAATCGGACATGATATTATATGTTGTTAATTTATCAAAACCATTGCTTAATACCTTTTTATTTCTTGAACCAGCTAGCACCTGAGCAATCATAGTAGCACCCCAGCGCTCTTCCATTCTAAATACACATGATAAAATTTTTTGGGCTTCTTCGCTTATCTCAACTAAGTCAATATCATCATTACAATTACTACAATTATCACAAAAATCATCTACTTTCTTTTCTCCAAAATATGAAAGTATATATGATCTTAGGCATTTAGATGTATGACAATAATCAACTATTTCCTGTAATTTTTGTAACTGCTTTTGTTTCCTAGCTGGTGAAGCTTCGCTTTGATCTATTAAAAACTTTTGAATATAGCTATCCCCAGGAGAATATAATAAAATACATTCACTATCTTCTCCATCTCTACCAGCCCTACCTGCTTCTTGATAATATGATTCTATATTTTTAGGCATATTATAATGAATAACATAATGCACATTTGATTTATCAATTCCCATACCAAAGGCATTGGTAGCCACAACAATCTTTATATCATCAAATAAAAAAGCCTCTTGAGTATCATGACGTTCTTTATCACTTAATCCCGCATGATATCTTCCTACTTGATAAGCGGAATTTAATAATAATTTATAAATTCTATCAACCTCTTTACGTGTAGCCGCATAAATAATCCCTGCTTCACTTATATTTGTTTTTATATAATCTAATATAAAACGATCTTTATCAATACCTTTTCGCAAAGTAAATGTTAAATTTTCTCTATCAAAGCCACTTATATATATTTTTGGGTCATTTATATTTAATTGTCCAGCTATATCAGTTTGTACTTCTGGAGTAGCTGTGGCTGTAAAAGCAGCTAATACTGGAGAACTATCTAATTCTGCAATCATTTTTGATATATATCGATAGCTTGGTCTAAAATCATGCCCCCATTGAGAGACACAATGAGCCTCATCAACAGCAAGAAAAGATACTTCTAATCTATTTAATAAATTGCAAAATCGTGGCGACTCTAGTCTTTCAGGTGCTATATAAATTAGTTTATATTCTCCTTTTCTAGCTCTATTTAACCTATCTTGTAATACATTATTGGCAAGAGAACTATTCAAAAAAGTAGCTGAAATTCCCATCTCTTGTAAGCCATCAACTTGATCCTTCATTAAAGATATCAAGGGTGATATTACAATTGTAATACCTGGAAAGAGCATGGCAGGTATTTGATAACAAATCGATTTTCCTGAACCTGTTGGCATAATTGCAATAGTGTCTTCTTTATTTAAAATACTTTCAATAACGCTCTCTTGACTATATCTAAAATTTTCATAACCATAATATTTTTTCAATACATTTTTTGCTTTCTTAATCAAAACAGATACTCTCCTTAAGATTAACTTAACTATTTAAAGCTTTTTAATGTAATAAATTTGGTAGTCATTATTAGCACATGATCGCTAAATAAATTTAATTCCGTCTAAAATAGTAGTTATACTATACTTCTACATTTAAGCTAAATTTCCTTCCATTTTCTCATATTATTTTCACTTGAGTGTCTGTATACACGGATACGTCCCATGTACTACCCCATCGTAAAGGGTTTTCTATACATTTAAAATATGTGTTATATATAAAAATCAGGTTTCTCATCTTAACAGAGAAAACCTGATTTTTTAAGTTTATATATAAGTATGATATTATTTAAAAACTTATTATTTATGTCAAGCTGTCAATCTAGCTATTGTAATAATGAATCATCTAAGGTTTGTTGAGCTCGTATTTTTATACCCTCTAAAACTTCAGCAACAGGCTCACCAGACATTATATCTTTATATGCTCCACCCCAGACGCTACTGAATAAGAAATTGTCCAGAGCAATCATTGCTTTAGGATCAGCGGCATTAGCAGGTAAATACAATGAATCTACATTATCGGCAGACTGTTCCACATTAGATCATAAAAGTGTGACTCCATACCTTGCAAATAAACCTCCAGCAAAAACTGGAGGTTTATTTTATCTTAGTACATACTATTATAGTTAAAGAACTATACTACGGAGCAACTTTTTCATCTTCTTTTAAATATATATGAAAGAAATATTCTCCAACAGCTATTATGATAGCAAACCATAATAATGTTGCCCAGGTAGTTGTAAAGACTGGAAGAAAGAAATCAAAAATATAGGCTACTAATCCTGCCATAAAACCATCAGCTATTGAAGCCACTATATTGCCCATAGAAGGTAGTATTATCAAGTCACCAATTAAATAGTTAGCTATTGTAGCAAGTAATGCTACAAGAAAAATCCAGATTAGATCATTTGTCATTAGAAAATAAAAGGCAATCAAAGCAGCGACAAATGTAATAATAAATTTAACTACTAAAGCCATACTTGTTCTCATAGAAATTCCTCCTAAGTTTAAGATATTTTCACTTTATTGACTCTAACATCTTTCATTCCCTCATATGTAATTGCTTTCATTTTGTCTATATCCCTTCACCCATATTTATAATATAATATTGTCTTATTATATAATTCTTATGCATTTATCTTTAGATACTTAATGTGAAAGTTATTAAATAACTAAAAAAAAGGAAAAAGATATAATTTGTCGAACAGTATACTAGCTACAATAATTCCAAATTACAATAAAAAAGGGGCACAAAAAATGAGAAAAAAAATATTCTTTATGACTTTAGTTTTTCTTTTACTTTGTTTTACAGTATATGCTACCAGGCCAATGGGTACTGAGTTTTATGAAAACTTCGAATCACATGATCAAAAGCTATGGTCTATGGCAGGTGTTTGGACAAATGGAGATATGTTTAATGCCACGTGGTATCCTAAACAAGTGACTTTTCAGGATGGTAAAATGAGACTGGAAATTGATAGAGAAGATAATAGAAATGCAAACCCACCCTATAAGAGTGGAGAACTTAGAACAAATTCTTTTTATCAGTATGGACTTTTTGAAGTAAGTATGAAAGCAGCCAGATCTGAAGGAACAGTTTCTTCCTTCTTTACTTATACCGGTCCTTGGGATTGGGATGATGATCCCTGGGATGAAATTGACATAGAATTTTTAGGTAAAGATACAACAAAGGTTCAATTCAACTATTTCACATCAGGAAGAGGGGGAAATGAACACTACCATGACCTGGGTTTTGATGCAGCAGATGATTTTAATACTTATGCTTTTGAATGGAGACCTGATTCAATTCGCTGGTATGTAAATGGTAAACTGGTTCATACGGCAACATTTAACATCCCACAAACACCTCAAAAAATAATGATGAATTTATGGCCAGCAATAGGCGTAGATGGATGGACTGGAGTGTTTGATGGAAATGATACTCCTGTCCATGCTTATTATGAGTGGGTCCGATATACTCCCTTAGAGCTACTAGATGAAGAATAATAAACACAAGTTCCTTTAAAACGGCAAATATTATATTATCAAGGAATGATCATATCTTTAATAAAAGCCTTCAGGCATATTGAGTAACATGTATTAAATTTAGGTCTGAGCCACAAGAATTCGACCCTAACGCTTTCATTCCTTCCTTCCTTGATAAATATAATTACTTTCAGTTAATATATATCCCTTATTTATACGGTACTTATGCATTTATCTTTAGAAGCTTTACTGTAATTTACTCTTTAGATGGTTAATATAATTTCTTTAATATAATTATCAACATATGATGTTAAAACATAATTATGTTCCTCTAATAAATCAAGAAATTGCTTTAGAACCTTAGTATAAATATTGTCATAATTACTATTTACAAAATTTATATAGGTGTATCTTAGTTCCTCAGACATTTTTCTAGAATTATGGTCAAAAAGAGGTGTATTATCTAGGCCATAAAATGTAAAATATAAATATCTATTATATAATAATTTGACTTCTTCTTTTCTAAGAGAATTAGGATATTTATATATAAAATCAGCCAATTTATATCCTCTATCTAATACTTCTTCCCATGATATAAGTAATGCAGCATCTTTCGCTGGAGGATTATTTAACTCTACAATCATAAAACTTAAATAATCTACTAAGTCATTTGATAAATTCACATTTTCAATGTAATATTCATATACCGTATAATCTATTACAGGATAATACATACCCTCTGTTTTCTTTATTTTATAAGCACTGTTTTTTACTACCATTAATAGATCTTTAACTTCTTCATCATTAATTTTTAAAATTTCACTTTTTTTCATTTGATTTGTATCTTTATTTTCTACTATTTGATCAATTCTCATTTGCATATCACTTTTATAAAAATATTCTTCAATTTGATTAAGCTTTTTTCTCTGTAGATCTTCAAATTCAACAAGTAATTGAGTAGCATTAGTTTCTGAAAGAAAATATATATTATCTTCAATAAAGTTAAAAACTTCTCTTAATTTAATATCTCCCTCATGCAATTGAAAAAAGACATTCATTATATCTTGTTCTTCTAATTGATTACTAAGTTCTTCAGAAGTACAAGTTAAGAAAGAAAAATATAAAATACATACAAATACAAGTATAATACATATTTGGCTAATTTTCATTTAATACATCTCCTTCTTTTGCACTAATTTTCTAGATATCAAACTCTAAAAATAGTATAATATATTAAATAAAAAGTATCAAATCTTTAATTATAATTAAAGATTTGATACTAATAATTTTAAAAATTTTATTTAAGTTTTAAAATATGAACTAAAACTCAAATTCTAGATCATTAAGCTCAATTAATGTATATGAACTTATCTCAGCTGATATTTTATAAATTCCTGGCTCAAAGTCATAATCTATAATTCTACTATATTCTAGAGTTTCGCCTGGCTCAATATATACAACTTCTATTACATCTAAAAATGTTTTGTCATCCGAATAACGCCATACCTCACTACCTTCTTTTTCTAAATATAGATCATATCTCTGGCTTGAAGGAAAAGTTAATTTAATAGTCTGTTCACTTGGGTTATATAGGCTTATTGTACTTCTAAGTTCTCTATTATCTACATCTTTATCAATAGACAATTCAGTTTCAAGGTCTGCCGGATCACCCAAGTCACCATATACTATAAATTCCACTTCATTAGACTCGATAGGAGGATTTGAAGTTATTTCCCCTAATAATTTATATTCTCCTGCTTCAAATTCATAATCTATATCTACTTGATAAAAGACTCTACCTTTAGACTCAATAGTAAGATACTCTACTGCGTCGGTAAATCCCTTATCATCGGAAAATCGCCATACTATTTGACCCTCTTTTTCTAAATATAGTTCGTAATGTTGACTTGTATTAAACATTAACTCAATATCTTCTTCACTTGGATTATATATACCAATAACGCAATTTAAATCATCCACAGGGTAATCTTCTAAAGCAGGTTCAAAAATAGATAATCTTACTTGTAAACTTTCAGGGTCACTATTTTCTGATTCAAACTCAAATTCTACATTGTTAAGTTCAATTAATGTATATGAACTTATCTCAGCTGATATTTTATAAATTCCTGGCTCAAAGTCATAATCTATAATTCTACTATATTCTAGAGTTTCTCCTGGCTCAATATATACATCTTCTATTACATCTAGAAATGTTTTGTCATCTGAATAACGCCATACCTCACTACCTTCTTTTTCTAAATATAAATCATATCTCTGGCTTGTATTAAAAGTTAATTTAATAGTATTATCGCTCTGGTTATATAATTTCATATAAGCTTTGACTCTTGTTTCACCTAAATAGTCTTCTTTCTCAACGGATAATACACTCTTTAAATCATCAGCGTCTTCCTCTAAAAGTTCTAATAATGATACCGTTTCCCAAATACTTGAATTTTGTTCACAGGCAGTTAATATAAGCATAAAAATTAGAACACAAACAAGTACACCCAACTTAAAATACCTAACTTTAATTTTAATCTCCCCCTTTAAAATTTAAATCAAAATACAATATTGTTAGTATCTTATGTAGGTATATGTTCATATTTATCTAGTTTAATTAGTTTCTACGTTTTAATATGGAAAATATTTTATTCTATGGTAACATTATATAATAATATATTTAATTTGTCAAAAAATTAACACAACTATAAAAACTGTTAGACACATTCAAGTATTACTGAGAAAAAATAATCTAATATCTATTAAATAAGACCTTCCACCTCTTGATTTAATCTATTGAAAAACTCGACCATAAAATCATGTCTAACTTTACCTAAACGCTTCCCTTCAGTAGTTAGAAGTTTATCCTTTATATATCTCAATTTAACAAGGTATTCACGATAAGCGGTATCATCTTCTGTATAAGATTTCGTCTTTTCAATATCAACATCTTTATCATGAACTTTTGCCCTGTTCTCTCCTGCAAAAACAAAAGCTCTACCAATACCAATTGCACCAATAGCATCAAGCTTATCAGCATCAAAAAGTATTTTGGCTTCTAAAGAACCAGGAATATTCTCACCACGGTATCTATGTGTCTCAACACAATGTATGACTTTCTCGATAAAATCTTTATTTAAATCATATTTATTCAAGATTTTTCTAGACTTAGCAGCCCCTATTTCAGCATGACAGAGTCTACCATTACTCTCATCCTGCTCTTTTCGTCCAATATCATGTAAAATAGCTGCATATTTAATGACTGTTAAATCTGCTGCTTCTTTTTCCCCTATATGTAAACAAAGATTATATACTCGTTCTGTGTGCTCCCACCCATGACTACCTTGAATATTTGTATATATTTTTTTTACCTCATTTAGTACTAATTCAAAATATTCCATAATAACATCCATATGTTACTCCCTTCTATATCTTACGATAGATTACTTTCTACTATAAGAAAAAAAGCTATATATTCCTTGGTTTTACTCTTTTCTATTATACTAAAAATAAATACTTTAATCAATAAAATTACTCGTAACTTAAGGCCTCTACCGGATCCAGACGCGAGGCCTTAAGTGCTGGATAAATGCCAAAAAACAAGCCCACTAATAAAGAAAATGCAAAAGCTAATATAATTGAAGATGGAGATATTAATAAATCCCAATGACCAAAATGAGCAAGTACAGCAGCTCCCAACCACCCCAATAATATTCCAATAATCCCACCTAAAGCACTTACAAATAACGCTTCATAAACAAATTGTTTCATGATTTGACCTTTATCTGCCCCCAAAGCTTTTCTAATTCCTATTTCTCTAGTTCTTTCAGTAACAGAAACAAGCATAATATTCATAATTCCAATTCCTCCTACAAGCAAAGAAATACCTGCTATACCTGCTAACATTCGATTAAGGGTATCAGCAACAGAGTTAATAATATCTATTATCTGGTCCTGGCTTAGAATTGAAAAACTGTCACTACTTCCTGTATAATTACTTAAAAAATGAGTTATTTCATTAACAGCCAAAAAAGCCTGTTCTGAAGATTTAGCCTGTGCTAAATACCCAGTAACACTATTAGATTTACTAAGTTTGGACATAAATGTAGGGGCAGGTATATATGCCTGTTTATTATAATTGCCTAATAAACCAGTATTTTTTTCTTCCATGATCCCTACAACTCTAAATAAATAAACATGACCTTGATTGTTAATTTTTACCATTTGATTAAGGGCTTCTTCATCGGGAAAAAGTTCCGTAGCTAAATCATAGCCTAAAACTATAATGTCATTTCGTCTATCTATATCAGATGCTCTTATAAAACTACCTTCTTTGGGATAATAATTAACTATTTCTTGATAAGCTGGAGAAGTTCCCAGGATTGTAGTCATAATAGTATTGTCTCGGTGGCTTATGGCTCCACCTATCTGTAGATTCGGTAAAACTTCCTTTACTGAAGGACTATATTTATTAATATAATCTGCCAGTTCTACAGTGAATCCTGCAGAATTAGCAGAAGAAAAATCATCACTAAAGTCCTGGCTAATATTAATTAAATTAGAGCCTAAACTGGAAATCTTTGAAGTAATATAATTCTGTGCACCTGTGCCTACAGAAACAATGGCTATCACAGCTGCTACTCCTATTATTATACCCAACATAGACAAAAATGTTCTCATTCGATTAACTTTCAAGCTATTTAAAGCCATTGTCATTATTTCTTTTACCATCATAATATTTTTCCAACCCTTTAATTATAATTCATGTTTAAAAGCTTAATCACTTAAATTCATATTCTAATCACTTTCAAAAGTAAACGGGGGTTTAAAATGCTCAGGCAATTTTTGAACTAATTCAGCATATTCTGCTGAATTTATTAAAACTTCCTCACCTTCCATAAGGCCTTCTGCAACTACTATTTTAATTCCATTATTCATACCTGTTCTAACTTCTATTGGCTTAAGTTTTCCCTCTTCATTTTTAACAACATAGCTTTTACCGTCTTCTTGAAAAACAGCTGACATTGGAACTACTAGATTATTTTCACTAAAATCTGTAATTATTTCAACATTTGCAGATAAATTAGGCCTTAAAGATGGATTACTTTCAAGGAGTTCTACAGTTACTGGAATAGTAACTATCCCATTATTTATTCCAGCCTGATATGATATAGACTTTATTATACCGGGAAACTCTTTTTCTGGCAGGGAATCTAATCTTACTATAGCTTCCTGCCCATATTCTATTTTTCGTATATCTATTTCTGATACAGCAACTACAGCTTGATAGCTACTATCATCTATAGCGATAGCCAATACTTCTCCCTGGCTTATGAAGTCACCTGGGCAAGCTGCTAAATATGTAATCATGCCTGTAAATGGCATTTTAAGAATAGTTCTTTCTAGCATATTGCTTGCATAATCAAGGCGTAATTTTGCTTCCTGGATCTCAGCAGGAGTACCAAACAACAAGGCCATCTCATATTCTTTTTCTGCCTGTATATGTTCTAAGCTTAATTCATTATTTTCAAGATGAGCCATATCAAAACCTACTTCAACTCGTTCCCCTTCCTTGACTAATATCTCAGCTATTTTTCCTGCCTGAGTGAAAAAAAGCATATTTTCTCTAGCTGGCTTTAAATAAGCATTTAGGAATATAGAGTTTTTTAAGTCTCCTCGCTGCACAGTTGTAAGCATATCAGGAGATATATCAATAGAAAGATTTGATCTACCAGTTAAGTATTGACTAATTGAATTGAAGTCATAAAAACTTATACTTATTAAAAAAATAATTACTATTATAAATATTATAGTTACTTTCTTTTTCAAAGGTTTAATATCCTCCTGTACAAAATTATTAATGATAATAAAAAGCCCTGGAAGATTACCAGAGCCTTTATCAAATACTATAATATATAGTATGTTTATTCAATTTTTATTTTATTCCTTATTATTTTTCTTTTTTGCCTTAGCAAAATGTTCTTTAATAAACTCTTCTATAATATGAACAATTAAAAATAAGAAAACTCCAAAAATCAGCCCTGTAAATCCTATTCTAACTGCTATTGGAGTTGGAGAACTAAAAAAATCAGAGAAAAAATAATATAATCCAGTAAATAATATGACAAAAATACTAATTGTCATAATTGCAAGGCCTATTATTTTAATGTATTTCAATTTTAATTCCATAATTAAAATCTCTCCCTTATTTTCATCACACGAATATCAAGTTCTTCAAGATTTTATTTACTTTAACTTAACTGCAGTACCATAAACTAGAATTTCTGACGCTCCTTGCATTACTTGAGATGTAGTAAAGCGAATATTTATTACAGCATCTGCACCAAGGCTTTCTGCTTCTGAAATCATTCTTGCAATAGATTGTTCTCTAGCCTCATTTATCATTTTAGTATATTCCTTAACCTCACCACCAACTATATTACGAAGACCAGCTAAAATATCTTGACCAACATTTTTAGCCCTAATAGTGCTTCCTCTAACTAGACCTAATGTTTCAACTATTTCATGCCCAGCAATTTCATTACTATTAACTATTTTAATTTTTAATATCATCCATCTTCTCTTTAATTAGACTAATAAATAATACTAAAACTCCTAAAATTGTACCTGTTATTCCTAATCTTACTACTATTGGTATAGTTGTTTCTGATAAAAGCTCACTTAAAACATAATACATTGCCGAACCTATCAATAATAAAAGACTAATCACCAATATTGACATTCCTAACTTTCTAATTTCTCTTCCCCCTTTTATATGTAATCTATTATATATTTCACTATCCAAAGAAAATATCCTTTATATAGATACTTACTCTTATATATACTTACTTTAGAAATTTAAGAGCAAAGTTCTCATGGTATATCAAATATTTAAATTGTTTTTTTTAGATTATTCATTATTTCTCCGGCACTTCCTTTAAGAAACAAATCAAAATCAGCAATTTGGTGAATACTTTCTTTATTTATTAATACTTTTTTAGCATTGGAGAGAAAGGGTAATTGATTTGCTGGCATAACTTCCAGGCTAGAACCAATAACAATATATAAATCCGCTTCTTGTGATAGTTTAAAAGCACGATTAAGTTCATCTTGCGGAAGAGGATCACCAAACAAAACTATATTAGGACGTAATCTCCCGTCACATATATGGCAGGGTTTTTTATCAAAAAAATCTTCAATAGGAGCAGATTCTTCACAAGTTATACAGGAAGCAGTTTCCATAGTACCATGCAATTCTATTACATTTTTAGAACCTGCTTTTTGATGTAAGTTATCTACGTTTTGAGTAATGACAACATCTACTAACCCCTCCTTTTCCCATTTAGCTATTAGCTTATGCACTTGATTAGGCTGGCAATCTCTAAATTGATGAAAAAACTTCATACAAAAGTCATAAAAACCCTGATAGTCATTTTCTAAAGTTTTACGAAAAAGGGGATTTTCACTTTCATAAATACCACCCTGACTGCGAAAATCTGGTATACCAGATTCGGTAGATGCTCCTGCCCCGGTTAAGATAACTATAGAATTAGCTTCTTTTATCCATTTTGCTAATGACTCAATTTCCTTTCTAATTATCATCATCTCCTCATAGTTTATAAGTCCTATATAATAATTATATCTATTTTAAGAAAAATATCCAGAAATTATGTAAAGTTTGAAAATGCAATGTCGATATATTTTGATTATTCAATTTTTGGATGCAGTAAAGATTATTTTATGTTATAATTGAAATGAAATAGAGTTATTGCCTTTTATAATCGGAATTAGGCAAGCATACATAAAAAAAGGAGGCTTTAAAAATGAACAACTATAATCACCGAAAGACAAGCACTACAATTAAAGTTTTTAACAAAGACAAGAAGCCATTGAAAAAACAGGAGCTAAGAATAGGTCAGACAAATCATAAATTTCTCTTTGGCTGTAACGGATTTGAGATGATTCCATATGCCAATGACAAGCTTGAAGGTGCTGAGAAAGAACATACTCAAAAATACATAGATAAGTACCTGGACTTATTCAACTTTGTTACTCTTCCTTTTTATTGGGGACAATTTGAGCCTGAAAAAGGCAAACCTCATACTCATTCACTACAAAATACTGCTAAATGGTGTAAAGAACAAAATCTTATTGTCAAAGGACATCCCTTAAGCTGGCATACCCTTGCACCTGATTGGCTGTTGGATATGAGTAATCAAGAAATTATTGATACTCAAATTAAAAGAATCCATAGAGATGTAAAGGATTTTGAAGGTCTAGTAGATATGTGGGATGTTATTAATGAAGTTGTAATTATGCCTATCTTTGATAAATATGACAATGGACTTACTCGTGTCTGTAAAGAAATAGGGAGAATAAATACAATCAAAACTGTATTTGAAGCAGCACGCTCTACGAATCCTAAAGCTACTTTTATTCTAAACGATTTTGATGTTTCTCCTGCCTATGATATTTTAATCGAAGGCTGCTTAGAAGCAGGAATTGAAATTGATGTTATTGGCATTCAATCTCATATGCATCAGGGCTACTGGGGTCTAGAAAAACTTGAATGGGTGCTAGAGCGCTTTGCCAGATTTGATATACCAATTCAGTTTAGTGAAGTTTCTCTGGTTTCAGGAGAAATTATGCCTGCCCATTATGATGATCTCAATGATTTTCAGGTAGAAGAATGGCCAAGCACTCCAGAAGGAGAAGAACGACAGGCCAGGGAAGCTGTTGAATTCTACAAAACCCTTTTTGAACATCCACTACTTACAGGTATCACCTGGTGGGACTTACTAGATGGTCAATGGCTTAATGCTCCTTCAGGCTTGATTCATAAGGATTGCTCTGCTAAGCCTGTTTATGAAGAACTCCATAAATTAATAAAGGAAGAGTGGTGGACAAAAGAAACTACTCTTAGCACAAATGAAGAAGGAGAAATAGAATTCACTGGATTCTTAGGCGAATATGAACTAATCTATCAAGATCAAACTGTAAGTTTCTCATTGGAAGATAAGGATACTAAAGAAGTTTCTATTTATTTATAAAAGAAAAGTAGCGGGAGGCCATATGGCTTCCCGTCTAACCCTGCCCTTACCAAAATTATTCATACCTTAAATGGATATTCCCTAGAAGATATTGACCACTATAATCGTAAAAGCCCTGAAGAGTAATATTAATCTTATCTCCTTCTACTAGCTCTCGATTAAAGTTTATTTCAAGGCTTTTATTATCTAACCATAATAAATTAGCTTTTAATCTATTAGCTCCAGAAGACGAGTATATATTTATTGAAGTTCTATCAATCTGTTGTTTCATTTCTTCTTCAAATAGAATCATAACTTTACCATCGGATTCATTAATTGATGATATTGAACCACTTAAAGGAGAAATATCACTAATAAAAGGACTATTGTTTAAAATACCGATATTCAAAACACCCACAGAACTAAAAGAATAAACTCCTATGATAAATAATGGGATTATTAAAGATAAAGCAATAATTCTTTTGTCCCAAACATTATGAACTTTTTTGCTATTTTCCTCTTCTGATATTTTCTTAACAGCATTAGCTATATCTTTTCTCCATATATTGGTAAATATAAACCCAATGAGGGTACTCACTAGATGAATAATGTTAGAATTTCGCCATCCCAAGTAAAGGTTAAAGCCAGTAATAACAATCCAGATCGTGAAAATTACAAAGACAAAAAAATAGAAAACAGGCTCCTTAACAAGTTTTTTTCTATCCCTTTGCCATAATAAAACTAAAATATAAAAAGAAACTGCCGAGTAAGACCAAACTATACCTGAAGCTCCATTTCCATAAAAATTAATGAATCTATACATTATTGCTACAAGTACTGTATAAAATGTAAGGAGGAAGAATTTCTTCGTTCCTAAAACTCTCTCAGCAAGAACTCCACAGCTTAAAGCGACAAGTAGATTACAAGCCAGATGTAAAAGAGTATGTAATTGACTAGGATGTGGACTCCCATGCTGCAAATGCCATGTAAAATTCTGCCAAAAATAAAAAGGGTTCTGGCTTCCTCCAAATACATCATACCAAATGGGATTTAAATATGATGGAATTGTGACTAATAAACAACTTAGCACAAGAATGTATGTTATAAATGGAGTTCCTAATTTATTCCTATAATATAAATCATTCAACACTTCTATCACCTCTTAGAAATTAAATTCATAAACAATTTCTTCACTATCTTCAAAAACACATCCCTGTACAAATTTTATTACTGATCTTTGCTCTTAATAAAATATAGAGCCAGTTCATCATCTACTGTAAGCTGACTCCCTTTAGCTACTTTTTTCCCTTTATAGATTAGACCTCTACCATCTGGAATATATCCCCTTTTAACATAGAGACGCTGTGCATTACCATAGCTATCATATAAACCAACTCCAATTCCTACAATCCCAAACTTATCAAAAGCAATTTTTTCTATAGCTTCCATTAAAGCATTCCCGATACCATGTTGGCGCAAAGGAGGAATTACATTAAAATCATTGACCTCAGGAATAGCATTCTTTTTAAAGTAAGGGTAATAAGACTGCGTAATAAGATGAAGGCATCCTGCAAATTGATCATCATAGAAGGCAAGTAAGGTAACCCTCTCCCCTGCTTTATTCTCCTCCAAGCACTTATTTAAGTATTTAACTGGCTTATTAATATTATGATTGTAAAACAAAAACACCAATATTTTTTCACTTTAAAAGCACTACAGTAT
>JBBJJH010000025.1 GCA_037623315.1 Halanaerobiaceae bacterium ANBcell28 | reverse complement strand
CATCTCCACCCAATACAGTAGCTTGGATGGAGTTTTCTTGACTGTTTTAGATAAAATTTTCTAACCATTTTAGTGTAGCCAGGTCTATATCATTTGTTGGCTCTTCTAATAATAAAATATCTGGTTTTCTAAGTAGAATTTTGGCTAACTGTAATTTTATTTTTTCTCCTCCTGATAAAGTAATCATTTAATGTGAAATTAAAATCATCAATTAAAGGTCTATTATTATTCTTTAAAGTAATATTTACATTTTTTAGATCTATCATTATAATCATCCTTTCAAATACCTTCATTCGTAAGTAAAATAAAAAGTTTTAGTGACAGAAATTATCCACAGACTACGCAAGTACATAATTTCCTTAGTCCACTAAAAAAACCATCCCCGCATGGAAGATGGTTGTAATAATTATAATAATCTAGATGATGTATAGCGCTTGTAGTATTCCACTTCAAGCTTACATTTAGCCAAAACCATAGTTAATATATATTTGCGAAAACGCAATGCACTCATCTTCCATAAAAAAACTATCCAATTAATTGATTTGGAAGAAAAGTGATCACTGTTCGAAAATCCCCCTTTAATAATATTTATAAACATATCTTACCATATATTTAGTTTATTTTCAACTGGTTTTTATTTGCTGTTCTATTTACTTTACGTTCATACTTAGCCATAAAGCCAAGGACCCCAAGGGGTCCCATTGTATTATGCGTTATAGATGGTACGGTTCACCTTTCACAATCTTAAACAATAAAGTGTACTATCAAAAAGCATAGCTTAAAGAGGCTTCGAAACCTGCTCTTGTTCTACCATCTTCACTATTTCCACTAAACAAAGCACCTTGATCTCCGAAATAAAACTGAGGAATTATAGAAAGCTTAAGGTTTGTCGCAAATTCATTTTCATATACTGGCATTAACATAAAACTACCATCATCCAGGCTGGCCATAGTCATTAGTGAGACTGAAGAGAAATCATCAATAGGATAAGATATACTTCCCATTATAAGATTCAACCTCTTGCCTACATCACCTATTATGCCTTGAATTTCAGGTATTTCTAATATTTCATGCTGAAAGCCTAGATATTCTAATTGAAAGATAAGCCTGCGGTTGTAATCAAATGTATAACTATAATCTCCACCTAAAACAAATGCATAAAGAGGATCTTCCAGATATTCATCCAAGCTAGAAATACCTGCCGACTTGAAATTATAATAGCCTAAAGCTCCATGTGTTCCAATTGCTCCCAGGTCACCTTTAAAGGTAAATCCAAGTCTATCAACTGCTAAACTAATATCAGGCATTATTGTTGCCATTGAACCGTGATTACTTACTTCCCCTTGATTTGGAGCAAGTAAATCAAATGGCAAGGCAAAGCCAGGTTCCTTAACATAATTTGCAGTTAAATCAAAACCTTGATAATTTGTTCTTGCTCTAAAGCCCCATTTAAAGTCATCAGTAGCTGTATTAGCTGCAATCATTTCTAGATGAGAGTTCCAATTGATTGAATATCTTAGATTAATTGCATCTTGATACATAGCCATACCTTCCTGATCCATAAACTCTGCGCCCATGGAAAAGTCTACTGGATTAAATAAAGAACCAAAAGACCAGGAGATTGGTTGACGACCAACAGTCAAACGAAAGTCATTAAAACGATGTCTAAGGTAAAAATTTTTAAAATTTATTCTTGAACTAGAACCATATTGATCTATAATTTCGGGGTTATATATTACAAAACTTACCCGTGAACTAGTCGGTCCATATGAAGGCAGAAATAATTCTAGCTCAAGACTTTGAGAAAAGTCAGAGCTAATATTGCCATCATCATCAACAGTTCCACTAAGATATGTCTTTATTTCACCACCAATATCAACAGCCATTATATTAACAGTAAGGGTTATTAGAAGAAAGATAGTTAGAACTAATGATAGTATACTTAGTTTTTTATTCATATGAAAACCTCCTTTATTAATAGAAAGCAATCAAGCATAAATTTATTATGCCTGTTAATGCTGCTCCTGCAATGAAGATAAAAGAATGATAAGAAAGAAAGACATTTGATTTCCATCTTCTTGCAATAAGGTGTAATACAAAATGGAATATCAGGAATGCATTTATAATAACCCATAATATAATATTGTTAAAGTTAACTACTGTCCATAGATAATAAAACAGAAATAAAGTTAATGGCAAGTGAATATATAAAAATATTAAATACTGAGTTTTTTCTTTACATTTCCTGATAAAGCGAAACATCTTCCATTCCCCACAATAACAGGCATCAAATTCATGCATAAAAACAAATATCACATTCAAAACAGATATTAAAATTATTACCTTTCGCATCTTGTACTCCTTTGTTTATCAGCGTAGAAAAGCTTTTAGCACTCTCATGCCTTTGCTCTTTCTCACCTAGTTTTTAAATTTTTTTCGAAGAGTGTTAAAAGTGCTCCGGTTTCGTATGTAAGGTTTATGAATGTTTAAACAAAACTTGGTCCATAGGCTCAGCTCCATTAGTTTGTTTTGTTTATTCATAATCCTGAAGGAGAAACCGGGGTTTAGCACTTTTCCACGAATGAGAAAAAATATTTAAAAACTACTTAGTGAAAACACACCCTCTTCAATCTCGGGATCAAAGTCAATATGATTGATAATAAAACGAGTTTCCGTATTCCTTCTTAATTGATCTTCCATTATAGATTCCATAGGAAACCATCTGCCATCTATTTCTTTAACCTCTATAACCCTACCTACTTTTAATAGTCTTCCACTTTGAGCATAGAGCTCTTCTCTTAGACCAATAAAACGCTCAGCATCAATCCATATCTTACGACGATAGTATTGGACATTTTCTGCTCCTTCTTTTTTAATCCCTTCAAGTAGATAAGCCATTCTACCTTCTATTTCTTCTTCTCCTAGTAATTCAAAGTCATACAAATCAGTTAATCGCTCTTCTTCCATCATATCCTGATAGGAGAAATCGCTTCCCATCATATTCTGCTCAAGCATATGTCCTGATGCCTGCACTATATCCTCAGCGTCAGGGAAGTACATATATAAGGTGTCCCCTCTTTTTAGGAACTTGGTTCCCCTTTCAGCTGGTGGATGGGTAAATTCGATCAGAGCATTTTCTCCTTCCCCAAATGAGTTTAAGCGCATTTCTCTTGTACGATTACCCTGTACTACTATCATTTCTGCTTCTATATAAGCAGATGTAAAATATTCATTTTCATCAAGTCTATCAATTATTTCTTCAGCTGTCATAGCTAAAGCCACTGTTGATGATAATACTAGAAGTAAAATTATACTTAATAGAAAAAGCTTTTTATTTATCATTTTTTTCCCCTTTCTTTTAAAGAACTCACTTTATTTTTAAAGATTAAGCTTAAAGCTGTCATTTAAGCTATCTTTACTCAATATCTCTCAATGCTTCACTAGGCTCCATTTTAGCTGCCCTTCTAGCCGGATAGATACAGGCAATAGTAGTGATAATTAAGCCTAAAACAAAAGCGAAAATCATATGCCTGGAAGAGAAAACTGGGTATATTACGGGATTCATCAAGAAGTCTTCAGCCATTGCTTCAAAGGCTTCCTCACCATAGCTAAGTCCATGGATTGAGCTAAACCAGGTAATAATACCTCCCAATATTGCGCCAATAAAACTTCCAACTATACCCATTATAGAGCCCTCTATAATAAATAGTTTCATTACTTCAGATTCTTTTAAACCTAAGGCAGACATCATGCCAATTTCTTGTGTTCTTTCTTTAATAATCATAATCATAGTATTTATAACTACAATACTTGATAGTAGTATTAAAAATACGTAGATAAAATCATAAATTATCATAGCTGCTTGCATATATTCAATCAGAGCATTAGCCCTATTCCAGAGAATAGCTGTATATTTCCCATCTCCGTCTTGATCAGTAATAAATTCTTCAATCTCTGGAAAATATCTGTCAGCGTTGTTCATAGAAGGTGTTATCAAAAGAAGCTCTGTTGCTTCATCATCCAGCGCTAAGATCCTCTGGGCTGTATCAATAGGAAGATAAAAAATTGAATCTGATATCTGAGGTACTTGACTTTCAAATACTCCTACTATTTCAAAGGTTCTGCCCTGAAATGAGTCATAAGCATTATTATATACAAGGGTTACCCTATCTCCTACTTCACGATTTAATTTGTTTAAGAGACCAAGCCCTAGCATTATTTCATTACTTCCTTCTTCAAACATATCACCTTGAATAATACTATCTTCTAGATTTCTAAATTGATTTTCTTTATGAGGATCAACTCCCCAGCCCATAAGCATTGTCATATCGTCGCCTTCACTAGTCATTGCTCCAAACTTAATTCTAGGGACTGCTAATTCTATACCATCCAGATCTTCTACTTGGGATATCATTGTTGATAGGCCTTCTTGATTAAAACCATCAACTGTGTGTCTTAATGAAAGCAAGCGTTCTCTTTGTCTATACTCCTGATCAACTATTCTTATATGTCCTGTTTCGTAATCCACATATAGTGAAAAACTGTTTTCCAAAAATCCATCAATCAAACCACTGGCGAATACAACTACAGCTACAGAAATTGAAATAGCCAGTATTGAAACCAGTGTACGCAATTTGTTTCTGAATAAATTCTTCCCTGCTATATTAAAAAGAAATTTCATTTTGTCTCGCCTCCTTTAGCGGTGATGTATTGCCTTAACCGGGTCTTTACGCGCTGCCCAGCGGGCAGGAAGTATGCTGGCTAATACTGCAACCAGTACTCCAAAAATAAAGACAAAAACAAAAGCAGATAAGTTCCAGTTACCATAAATATTATCTATAATTGGCAAGCCCAGGCTAACATCATCACCAAGAAAATCACCAAAACTAATTCCAAAGTTGGTCAGGTAAAAGACACCTGCTGCACCCATCAGCCAGCCAATAAGACCACCGATTATACCTACCCCTGCTGCTTCTACCATAAAGGTACGAACTATTTCGCTTTCCTTTAGGCCTAAGGCCTTCATCATCCCTATTTCTTTCATCCTTTCCAGGGCTGCTAGAATAGTAGTATTAACAATACCAACTGCTGCAATTAGAAGGATAATGGTCAAAACAGCTATAGATTCTACTTGTTCTGCTTGAGTAAAAGCGATTACATGACTGGCTAAGTCTTCCCAGGAATAAGCTCTTTCTACAACTCCTGCAACAGCTAATTCTTGATTAAGTTCTTCTACCAGAGTTGAAACTCTATCCCGATTTATATCCAATTTCACTGCTGTCTGAGTTATTTGATTATCCATATTTAAAGCATTTTGTGCAACTCCAAGAGGTAGGAATACCATATCACTGTTGATAGCAGGATTGGGAGTATTAAGAATACCGCTAATTTCTAAATCAATGGTATTAAAAGTACCACCAACAGTTCTAGTAAGTAAAATAATATAATCTCCTATTTCAACTTCCATTAGTTCAGCCAGGCTTTGACCTAAGACTGTCTGATGGGCGTCTGCTTCAAACATTGAGCCTTCAATTATATAATTATCTGTTGTAAAAACCTGCTGATATTCTGCTGGATCAACAGCTATAGCAGTGATTGGCAGTTCATCTCCCCAGGCGTTTAATCTAGCAGAAAACCTGGTCATTTCTGTCATAGCCATAAAGCCATCTAAATTTCTAATCTTTTCTTCTATTTCTGGAGACAATTCCATCAAATTCTCCATGGGAAGTCTATCCCTATCTTCCCAGTATTCTGGATGTGCTATTTGAAAATGTCCTGACTCGAGATTTATTATGCTATTATATGATAGGTCTTCAAGTCCAAACATCAGAGAATCGACAATCAGATAGAAAAATACTGCAAAGGAAATTACAATGGCAGTCATAATAGCTCTTTTTTTATGACGTGTAAGATTTCTCAATCCTAATTTAAGTATTAACACTGAGATCCTCCCCTTTTTCATCTTTTGTAATATTTCCATCCTTGATTTCGATTAACCTGCTGGCATAGTCCATAACCTGTGGATCATGTGTGGAAAAGATAAAAGTTGTTCCTAGCTTTTGATTCATTTTTAGCATAATTTCTAATACTTCAGCACTGGTTTTTGAATCAAGGTTAGCCGTTGGCTCATCTACTAGCACCAGCTTTGGTTCTTTTACTAAAGCACGAGCAATAGCCACTCTTTGTTTTTGACCTCCTGATAATTCATTGGGTCTTCTATTAGCCATATCTCCTAAACCTACTGATTCCAGTAAGTCCATCACTTTTTCTTTTCTCTCTTTTTGCTCTACTTCACATAATCTTATTGCAAACTCAACGTTTTCATAAGCACTTAATACAGGAATTAGATTATAGCTTTGAAAGATAAAACCGATATTGAAACGTCTTAACATAGCTAATTCTTTTTTGCTCATTTCATTGAGTAAGTTTTTATCAAAGAGCAATTCCCCTGCTGTTGGTTTATCCAGACATCCAATCATATTAAGCAAAGTTGTTTTGCCAGAACCTGAAGGTCCAAAAACTGTAGTAAATTCACCCTTTTCTACTTTCAAATCAACTCCCTTTAAAGCTGGAACTTCTATTTTTCCCTGCTGATATATTTTTTCTACTTTTTTTAATTCTAGTAAAGACATTTTTCTTTCCTCCCTCATCTTTTATGTTTTCACTTATTTAATAAAGATAAAATTTCTTTTAAAAGCTTAATTAATATATGGTGTCAATTTTATTAAACCCTTACTTCACTGGCAAAGCTTCTTCTAATACCTTTCTTGTATTCCATTGCAGGATAGCCAAAGCTTAGAAAAAGACCTTCTCTGCTTTTATACTTAATCCCATGATTTTCTCTAAAGTTCTTAGCCTTTTTACCATATTGAATCAAGGGATGTATGCCACCAAGCATACATGTTCCTAGTCCTAGAGCTTCAGCTGCATACATTGCATTTGTTGCTGCTATAATTGGGTCTGCTGGGTCACAGAAAGGGGAACCATAAAAATACATAGTAAGTGGTGCATCATAATTCACTAAATTTCTTCCTTCTTTCATATTATCAATATATATAGAAAAAACAGGTCTAATAAAATTTTTAAATACCAGGTCATTATCTTTCCCCCAGAAAGGACGCATTAAGGCTAAAAACCATTTGGAGACAAACCACTTCATCTTCTCTAGATACTTACAGAAGTCTTTTACAAAAGCCCTCCCATTTTCTTTACTATCCCAAATCAGTACATTTACATCTGATGGTGTATAACCCATTGGTGCAGTTTTGGCAGCAGTAAGAATTTTTTCTATTATTTCTTCTTCTATTTCTTTATCGGTGAAGTTCCTAACACTTCGTCTTCTTTGATATAGTGATAATAATTGCTCATAACTTGCTGTATATTTAGTGCTTAATTTTTGCTGGTTTTCATTCTTTGTTCAATATTATAATTGCCAAAAGAGTTCCAATTTTCTTTAATAAGATCTTTAAGCTCCTGGCAGATAAGGCCACCAAGAATTCCAGACCCTCCTATAAGAACTACATATAAAGCTACTTTGACGCTCCAAAGGAGATAAGTATAAAGGATTATTCAAAATTCAGCTCTAGAAATTCATCTTTATAGCTGGCTTTTATAACATTTTTATTGCTTAATACTTGAGGCAGATATACTTTTTGCTTATAATTCGCTAATTTAATTATCAAGATTCCCCCTTTTTGAAAAATCTTAAATTTTTCTTTTTGAATAAAAGGCATATATAGCTTATATAAGTAATGAGTATCATTAATTTTATCTAGCTTAACTGTTTGTTGCTGATGAAAGTTTTTTAATGGGTCCATATTATTATATAATTCCTGACTGATTCTTTTTAGATTCTCAATTCCTTTCAATTCTTCTTTTAATTGATGGACTTTAAATACTTCTAAGGAATGAAAGATGTTTTTTATTTCCTCTATATTTTCCTGTTGACGTTGGTATGTTTCTTGATAAAAATCACCTCTATAACCAAAGGGTAAAATCTTGTTTATTATCAAAGCATCTACTTTAAAGTCATATAAGTTTAGATATGTATAGGCTCGCTGGCTTTCATTTATTACCATCTTTTCTGGATTAAGAACAAGTCGAACTGATGTAATTTCTCCATCTGTAAGTATCTCTTTTGTTTCCTCCATTTTTCTGTAAATATCTTCAATAGTAGAAAAAACTTCATCATCAGGCAATGGCATTTCCATAAAGCTCTTTGTAAACTTACGCATTAAGCCTATGCTTTTTCTTTCTATTTTAAAGAACTTCTCCATATACCAGCCTACAACATCAAAGAAACTTAATAGTCTAATAGTTGATGCAGTTGGCGGAAAGTCTAGTACTATAGCTTGATATACTCCTTTTTTGTATTGCTCATGGATTTCCAGGAGTGTAAACAATTCTTCAACACCAGGAAACATACTTAATTCTTCTGCAAATACATCTTTCAAACCAACAACTTTAAAGAAATCAAGCAAATAATCGTAGATAGCATCCCATTTGTTTTCTAATTGTGATTGAGGATTTAGTTCCATTGCAAAAAGATTTTTCATTATTTCCTGGGGATTATGGTCTAAGTCAGCATCAAATGAGTCACTTAAACTATGTGCTAGATCTGTACTAATGACAAGAGTTTTAATTCCTTTCTCAGCCAACTGTACTCCTGTTGCTGCTGCTGTGCTAGTTTTGCCAACTCCACCTTTTCCTGTATAAATTATTATCCTCATATTTATTCATCCCAATCTATTTCAATTTCTTTTACTTCTTCTGTAGGCTCTTCAGAAAAATTAAGCTCTAAAAAGAACTTTAGCCATGATTCACCTTTGTCAATCCATTGTTTTAGATATTCAATTTTCTCTATATCCTTAGCAATATATTCTCTAGTCTGGATATCATCTGTTTTATTAGCTAAACTCTGATATTTTTCCATAGTTCTAGCAAGACTTTCTTTAAATAATTGTGCTAAGTGTATTTCCTTAGTTTTCAGTACATGTTGGATTATCTTTTCAAAATCCTTTTCTGCAATATAGAAGTCCTTTCTGCTTCCCTTACGCCAGCTTTTTTTTACCATACTGAGTTCCAATAAGATACGTATATTGTTACTAATTGTTGCTTTACTGACAGCTAAGTTTTCTGCTATCTTCTGTAATGACAGAGGGGCTTCTTCAAAATATAAAAGGCCATAAATCCTACCTATTGTTTCATTCATTCCATATTCGCCAACAGCCCTACCAAAAAGTTCAATTATATCTTCTCTAATACGTTCTATCTCCTGTGTCCTATCCAATTGTAGACCCTCCTGCTATTTATTCGCTCATGCATATTAGCGTTTACTTTGTATTAAACGTTCTAAATGTTAATTTCATAATAATTCAATATTTACCTTTTGTCAAGTTGTTTTTTTAAATAATGCTATTAATATTTAAAAATGTATAGTAGTTTACTTGACTTTTTATAATTATAATCTATAATAAAGATATAATCCTTATAAGTAAATAAGAATAATAAGAAAGGGTGATTTATATGTTAAAAAATCTACTTAAGATATTTTCTAACGAAAAGGCGATACAGATTGAAAAAAATCTAATACAAGCCAAAAATGAGTATAAGATAAACGTTGAATCATAGTTTTCGTAACTAACGTATAAGGAATATAAAACCCGGGCAACCGGGTTTTTTTTATTGATAATTTAATCTTATATTTTAATCTAGTGAAAATAGATAATACCCATTAAGTACAAGTTCTTAATTCTTTATGTGAAATATGTTAAATTGCTAAAAATTTCAAATTATACTTTACTTTTCTAATATTTGTATTATAATATAAATATAACCGTATGCGTTTATAAGCAATTAGTCCTTTCATTTTCTTTGATATATGGCTTAATTTGTCGAAAAAGATAAAATTATAAAAGAAAAAGTAAAAAAAGCTTGAATATTAAATTGTTTTGAAGTATAATAATATTAAGAATATTTCATTCTGTGAAAATTATAAGATTATAAGGAGGATGATATGTATGTCACATTTAGAGGTTATTTCTATTCTATTGGAATATGCACCTGAAAAAAATGTACTTGACTACCTAGCCGGAAAAATAAAAACAAATGAAGCATACTTTACTAATTTTGATCGCGAAAAATTAATCTCTGACTTTTTAATTTCATAAGTATTTATTTAATTTAATAGTAAGCTTTAATTTAAGAAAATATTAGTTTAGAAAATACTTATAAGATTCTAAGTCGACAAATTATAAAGCCAATAAAACCCTGGAATAAATTCCAGGGTTTTATACGTTAAGATATATTTACTTTACCTCTTTTAGTACTGATGATTTTTCAGCTGATACAAATACTTTTTTTAATGCTTCATATACAGTTACAGAAGCTTCTACATTTATCCTAGTAGTTGGGTTTATATCATTTTTATTGTCTGCTGGAATAACGACATTTTTTAATCCAGCCTGCTCGGCAGCATGAACCTTTTCTCTAACACCACCAACAGCTTTTAACTTTCCTTGTATAGATACTTCTCCAGTGACAGCTATATCCTGACGTAATGGTATTTTTTCTATTGCACTAATTATTGCTAATAACATAGCTATCCCTGCAGACGGACCATCTACATTTGCTCCACCAATTATATTTACATGTAAATCATAATCAGTAATTTTTTTGCCTGTTATCTTACGTACAAGTACTGCCGCATTAAATAATGAATCTTTAGTCATAGTTCCTGCTGTTTCATTAAAACGTATTTGCCCCTGCCCTTTTTTTTCACTTGGAAAGGCAACTGCTTCGATTTCTAATATAGAGCCTATAAAACCATGTACGCCTAAACCAAAGATTTTACCGACTTCAGCTTTTTTACTAGTATCTACTTTACTATATGGTGTCATCCTTCTATTATTAATAGCTTCATATAATATTGATTCTGTTATTATAAGCTTTTTATTTTCCACTTTTTCTTTTTCACATTCGTATACAAGCAGACTATATGCGTCTATTAATAGATTTATGGCGGTTCTACCTTCTATAGTATAATTACTAATAATTTCAGGTACTTGTTCTTCTACTTCTACGTTTAATTTTTTTAAAGCATTTTTAATTATATCTTGTACATCTCTTTTGCTTAAAGGATTAAAAAACACTTCTGCACAACGTGATCTAAAAGCAGGGTTAATCTCTTCTGGAGATCTAGTTGTTGCTCCAATCAGTATGAAGTCTGCAGGTGCTCCTTCTTTAAATAATTTTTTTATATATAAGGGTACATTGTCATTATTCTCATCATAATATGATGATTCAAACTTAACACGTTTGTCTTCCATGACTTTTAGAAGTTTGTTTTGCATCATAGGATCTAGCTCACCAATCTCATCAATAAATAATACTCCACCGTGTGCTTCTGTAACAAGACCAGTTTTTGGTTCTGGAACTCCTTCTTCAGCTAAATTTCTACTAGCCCCTTGATATATTGGATCATGTACAGATCCTAACAAAGGATTTGTAACCTCTCGCGGATCCCAACGTAATGTAGTTCCATCTACTTCGACAAAGTTTGAATCTTCTATAAAAGGAGTATTGCTTTTTTTTCTTGCTTCTTCAAGAGCAAGACGAGCAGCTGTTGTTTTACCAACACCTGGAGGTCCATAAAGAATAATGTGTTGTGGATATGGTGAGGCAATTTTAGATACTAATGCCCTGACAGAAGTTTCTTGTCCAATTAACTCTGTAAAACTTTTTGGTCTAACCATCTCTAAAGTTGTTCTATTTAAACTTCTATTTTCTAACTTTTCTAACTGAGCTAGCCTTCTTAAAGTCTGGGCATTATCTACACTTTTATTTTTAACTATTAATTCTTTTTTTATTTCATTTATATATTCTTCTTGCCTTTTTTCCATTCTTTCTGCAATTTGATCTTCTAAATCTCTTTCAACTGATTTTTCTGCTAGTAAATCGGCTATTTTATTTTCTACTTCTTCTAAGTGTTTTTCAAATTGATACTTCTTTATTATAAGCTTAGAATCATTAGAGATAATTCTTTCCAGTGCCGTCAGACGCAAAGTAATATCATCAGAACTTAACATATCCAATGCATTATTTCTACTAGCTCGTAATGCAAAGGCATCTTTACCGTAGATAGACACTGCTTTTTTGTATAAAGCTTTCACTTTAGTAATTTTCTGATCCTTTGCCTTTGCTTGATTTGATTTATTGTTTTTTTTGTATAAACGACGCCAGAAAGATAACATTAATTCATCTCCTTAATATCTAGCTAAATTATTCTTCTATTACTTTCACAGTTAATGTTGCATCTACATTATCATATATTTTTACTTTGACTTTATGTACACCTATAGCTTTAATGTATTCATCAAGATTTATTTTTCTTTTATCTATTTTATAACCTGCTTTTTTCACAGCAGTAGCTATATCTTTATTTGTTACAGATCCAAATAGGCGTCCATTTTCCCCTGCCTTAACAGATACTTCAAATTTCTCTTTTTCTAATTTACTGGCTAATTCTTTAGCCTCTTTTAATTTTTCTTCTTCTTTTCTCTTTTCAACTTTTGACTTGTGTTTTAATTCATTCATAGTACTTTTTGTCGCTTCTTCAACCAAACCTTTAGGAATAAGGAAATTCCTTGCGTAGCCATCAGACACGTTAGCTACTTCTCCCTTTTTTCCAATATTTTTAACATCTTTCTTAAGTATTACTTTCATAATTTAAACCTCCATTATAAATTATTTTATCTTAATTATACTACTTTAGCAATAGTAATATAAGGTTAGCCTGTCTTAATTTTCCGTAAATCAAACCATAGATCTACTAAGCCAATAAAAGCTAAAGCCGGAAAGTATATGAAGTTGAATGGTATAAGAGTTAAAGCAAAGATTATATTCAAGGCTGTAGAATTTTTCTTCAATAGATAGTATATTATCACAGCAAAGCCTTGTAAAAATACTAAAAACATTAGGATAATGCTAAGATTAGAAAATACTATATTTTCTCTAAATATAAGTGATAGAAGTAAAGTGCTTGATAAAATCCAACGGTGTAAAAACCAAAATTTTATTGGCTTATATCTTTTTACTTTAAAGTCAGTTTTTTGTATATACCAATGTGTAATATAATATATTAAAGATCCAATTATTACCGCAGCAATAGTAAGTAATGCTGGAAACAAAGTTCTTAAGAAAATAAAATATTGCTCCATCAGCATTGATAGTTCTTCCATTTGTGTAAACTGTGCTAGGTTTTTACTTATTTCATTAAAAAGCTCTTGATAGTTAATCCCTAATAAATTTGCTGTCATTTGTATTATGATTATGTTTGAAAATAATACTGCTAGTTGTGTTAATAATAAACTTTTTAATGGTTCAAATTGTTCTTTTAAAGAAGTGCCTAGTATAAAACCAATTAAACCAAAACCAATTACAGAATATAATCCAAGTAATAAACCTGTGTTACGTCCAGCTATACTAGTAAAAAGCAAAAAATTCAATAATGCTGCTATTGTAATGATAAGAATTGCTTTTGAACTTTCATATTTTAATATAAAATATACTATAGGAAGAGGCCAAAACAAATACGCAATAATTGCAAAAAAAGGCAAAAAGTTTGCAATGCTTAATAAAACAAGCATTAAGATAATTTTACTTCCATCAATATATATATTCTTTTCCATTAAGATACACCTCTATAGTATTTTCTTTGATAACAAAAAGGAGGCTAAAGTGAGCCTTTGCCTCCTTGCTTTTAATATTATTCTTTTACATATGGTAATAGAGCAATAGCTCTAGCTCTCTTTATCTGTCTTGTAATAGCACGCTGATGTTTGGCACATGTGCCAGTAATTCTGCGTGGTACTATCTTACCCCTATCAGTTATAAAACGCTGTAAGGTTCTAATATCTTTATAGTTTATATCTTTCTCCTTATTAGCACAGAAATAACAGGACTTATTTCTAGGTCGTGGCATAAATCGTATCCCTCCTTCTAAAATGGTACATCAAAATTATCATCTATATCCAGATTATCGTTATTATTATTATTATTGTTGTTGTTGTTATTATTATTACTATAATTATTGTTATTATTGTTATTGCCGTAATTATTATACTGATCGTTATTGTAATTATTTGAATTATTGCTACTGTTGTTGTTATCATTTGGCCAGTCCAAGAAACGAACTGTATTGGCTACTACTTCTGGATTGATGTATGTCCTACCATTGTTTTCACTTTTTCTTATTTGTAGTGAACCATCAACGGCGACTAATCTACCCTTACCCAAATGATGGGCACATGTTTCAGCCAACTTTCTCCAGGTAACTATATCAATAAAATCAACTTCTCTTTCGCCTTGTTGATTTGTATAATTACGTTCTACAGCCAGAGTAAAATTACTAACTGGTGTTCCATTACTTGTATAACGCATCTCAGGATCTCTTACCAGACGTCCGATTAAAACAACATGATTTAACATATTCATCACCACCCTGGAGTTTATTCAAAGTAAAGAAAAATTAAAATTAATCTTCTTGTTTAATAGTCAAATAACGTATCACATCATCAATAATTTTGTAATTACGCTCTAACTCATTTACAAGATCTGACTCGCCTTTAAAATTAATCATTGTATAAAATCCAGAAGTAAAATCTTTTACTTCATAGGCTAGTCTCTTAGTTCCCCAAACTTCTGTTTCGAGAATTTCACCTTGATTGTCATTGATAATACCTGTTATTCTTTCTTGTAGTTGTTCTCTAACTTCTTCTTCAAGATCAGGCTTTAATATATAAATTGTTTCATAATTTCTCACCATTTGTTTCACCCCCTCCATTTGGACTAACGACCCTGCTTACAACAGAGTATGGATTAAAATTCAATCTTAATTATAGCACTTTCTTTATAGCAATGCAAGAATAATTTCATTTGCTTTGCTAAAAATGTTTAATAAAAGACTTTTCTTTTAGAATTAAAGTTTCTCAGGTTCATCATATTCTATTGAAAAAGTCTCAACGCTTACTTTTTTCATTATTTGATCTTCAACAGGTCTATCTCCTCTAGCAGTTTCCACTTGTGCAATTTCATCTACTACTTCCATTCCTTCTATAACTTTACCAAATGCAGCATACTGTCCATCTAAATGAGTTGCATCTTGATGCATAATAAAAAATTGTGAACCAGCTGAATTTGGATGCTGACTTCTAGCCATAGAAATTACGCCTCTAGTATGCTTAAGTTCATTTGCAAAGCCATTAGATTTAAATTCTCCTTCTATGCTGTATCCTGGTCCACCCATTCCTGTACCTTGAGGGTCTCCACCTTGTATCATAAAACCTTCAATAACCCTATGGAATATTATACCATCGTAATAATTATCCTCAATTAAATAAATAAAATTATTTACTGTGTTTGGAGCATGTTCTGGATATAATTCTAACTTTATTTCCTTACCGTTTTCCATTAATATTGTAACTATTGGATTTTTCTCTGACATATTTTCCTCTCCTTCAGTACTTTCTTTTTGTACTTCTTCGTTTACATTTTGATCTTCCACATTTTCCATATTTTCACTACTAACCAAATACGGCAATACTATAAGTACTGCTAATAAAATAATAATCGTAAAACTTAGCCTTTTCTTCATCACTATTCCCCCTTGAACTAATATTTATACATTTTGCTTAAACATTAAAACGGAAATAGCACACGTCTCCATCTGTCATTATATAGTCTTTTCCTTCAAGACGAAGCAAGCCTTCTTCTCTGGCTTTTGCTATTGACCCAGAATTAATTAAATCTTGGTAACTCACTACCTCCGCTCTAATAAACCCTCTCTGCATATCAGTATGAATTTTTCCTGCAGCTTCTGGAGCTGTAGCACCTCTTTTTACTGTCCATGCCCTTACTTCTTTTTCACCTGCTGTAAAGAATGTTATTAAATCTAAAAGACTATATCCTGCTCTAATAACTCTATCTAATCCTGATTCTTCTATTCCTAATTCTTCTAAAAACATTTCTGCCTCTTCTTCATCAAGTTCAGCAATATCTGATTCAATCTTGGCACTAATTTTTACAACTGTAGCTTCTTCGCTAGTAGCATATTCTTTAACTTTTCTTACTAAACTGTTATCCTTGCTTCCCATTTCATCTTCATCAACGTTAGCTATATATATTATTGGCTTGGCACTTAATAGGGACATTTCTTTTATTAATCTTTTACCTGTTTCTTCTAAGCTTAATGTCCTAACATTTTTACCCTCTTCAATAGTATCTTTGAACTTTTCTAATATCTTTAATTCTGCTATTAATTCTTTATCACCACCTTTTGCTCCTTTTTCATTTTTCTCTATTCTCTTTTCTACTGTTAATAAATCAGCCATCATTAGTTCCATATTAATTATTTCTATATCTCTAATGGGATCAACACTGCCATCTACATGTGTAACATTTTCATCAGAAAAACATCTTACTACTTGAGCAATTGCATCTACTTCTCTAATATGTGCTAAAAATTTATTTCCCAGTCCCTCTCCCTTACTGGCTCCTTTGACTAATCCAGCTATATCTACAAATTCTATAGTAGTAGCAGTTTTTTTCTTGGGTGAATACATTTCATTTAATATTTCTAATCTAGGATCAGGTACATTAACAACTCCTACATTGGGATCTATTGTACAAAAAGGATAATTTTCTGCTCCTGCTTCTGCTCTAGTTAGTGCATTAAATAGCGTAGATTTTCCTACATTCGGTAGTCCAACAATTCCAATTTTCATTTAGTCTTCACTCTCCATAACTTTTTCTTTTACACTTTTATCAAACTTTCTTCTTGCTAACATAATCATTCTACCACAGTTTTCACACCTGGCTTTAAAATCCATGCCAATTCTAGTTATTTTCCATAGGTCGCCACCACAAGGGTGTTTTTTCTTAAAGCGTACAATATCACCAACTTGATAATCTCTAAGCTTCATATCTATTCCCCCTTTATTCCTACATAAGTAAATAAAACGTAATAATAATTGCTAAGATAAGAAGAAAAATAAATATACATCCAGGTTCTTTATATAAAGGCTTGTCCACATCAGCATCAAATATATTATGATTATATTTTTTTGCTTTTTTTATATACTTGACAGATTGATGATAATTACCTTCCTCACGATATATTACAGCTAAATTATTGTATGCTACTCCATATTCTTCATCAGCTGCAATTGCCCTTTCATAGTATTGCTTTGCTTCTTCTATGTGACCTGCTTCTTTTGCTAAGCTTCCTAAGTTACTTAATGATGGTGCAAATTCTCTATCTAACGCTACTGCTTCATTAAAATACTCTTCTGCTTTTTTCTTATCATTTATATATATATACAATACACCAAGTTTATTATAGGCAGGCACAAAGTTTGTATATGTCTTAATTATTTCCAAAAAATCTTGTTCAAGCCCCTCAGTTTCTTTATATTTTAACTTTTTTACAGCAGATTTGTATAATTTTTTTGCTTCTTCATCAAGCATGTCTAAATATTCTTTTTCCCTCATAGAATTTCTCCTTTTAAAAAATAACTTAGCTAGAATTGACATCTTATCATATACATTGTACTATAATTTAATTTTATAATCAATTATAACTAGAAAAAAATGATAATATTTTCTTTTTCATCATTATGATCGGAAAATATATTTCCTGGGAAATAATTCGACAGTCATTTTAACTTTTTTTGCCAAAATTTTATGCAGAAATATACTAGAATTATAAAAATTCCTAGATATCCGAATATAGGATAAAGCTTATCTACCAAAGCAGAAAAGCCGGAAGGTACTAAGGGTAGAATAAAAATAATTGATAATAATAAGGCGTACTCATATTTGATTTTTACAAGAACTATTAATCGTTTTGTGAAGGCATAATAATTTGCAATAGCTGTTGTTAACATAGCAAAATATAAAGTTATAATATAAAAAATATGTATTAAGCTACCTACTCTACTTGCTATAAATAATAATGGTATTTCCTCCTGAGGATCTGCATAAAAAGAACTTATTAATGCAATATAAATTAAAATACAAAGTAATACAAGTAAGAAACCTCCTAATATACCTCCTAAAACAATATTTTCTTTTTTCTCCTTATATGTAATACCAACCATTACAGCAATAGCCATTATCATATTATATGAACCATATAATATTGAATCTTTCAACCAGACAAAATTAGTCTGGAAGGGGGAAATTAGAAAATCTCCAACAGGGGCTTTTATCATTATTAAATACCTAAGTATAGTATAGATAGTTAAAGTTAATAATATTGGAATTAAAATAGAATTAACAGCAATAACTCCATCTCTACTTAAATATAAGGTTGCTAAAATAAAGACAATTGTAATACTAACCCCTAATAAATATGTTATTCCTAATAAGTCTCTAAAAATTGTCCCTGCTCCAGCCAACATTACTGAAACACTTCCTAGCAAAAAAATACTATAAATAAAGTCAAATAAAATTGCTAGTGGTCTAGGTAGATACTTATAAAAAAAATGCTGATAATTATCTATATCATTGTTTTTTGCATATAATAATATTAATGGGGCTAAAACTACAAAAAATAAAGCAACTACTAATAAAGCAAAAACTCCTCTCCCTTGATGTCTAGCAAAAAATCTCCATATTTCCTGTCCCGATGAAAATCCTGCCCCTACTACCGCACCTACATAAGTCAAAGCTATAGCAGTAGCTCTTTTTTTATCCATCAATTTCCCCCCTTACCTTATATATTTATGCAAGATAGGAAGTATAAATTAACGAATTAATGTTGATAATAATACATATAAATAAGCATATGTAAATATTGGATTTGAAAATACTTATTTAAATATAGGGCTTTGCTTGTACACTATATTTTAAAAATTTTAAAATTCTCTGCTTATGCTTTTAAAAGGGGGAGTTATAATGATATTTGATAAAAAAAGAGTACATATAAATGATGATAATGCAAATATACTATTACATTCATTTATATCAAATTTATTGGCAAAACTAAATTACCAAGTAGAAAGAGAACTAATAATTCTATGTGTAGGTACCGATAGATCAACAGGAGATTCATTAGGACCACTAACCGGTACTCTCTTAAATAAAATTAGAATTTTTCCTGCTACTATTATAGGTGATATCCATAAGCCAGTACATGCTAGTAACCTTGAAGAAACTATTGATGATATTTATAAAAATTATAATAACCCTTTTATCATCGCAATTGATGCAGGTTTAGGAAAGCAGAGTAGTGTAGGATATATTGATGTAAAAAAGGGCCCTTTAAGACCAGGCACAGGAGTTAACAAAACTTTACCTGAAATAGGCGATATGCACATTACAGGCTTAGTTAATGTTGGAGGATATATGGAATATTTAGTCTTACAAAGCACGAGACTAAGTATTGTCTTCAAAATGGCAGAAACAATTAGTTCAGCCCTTAACCTCTCTATCTCTTCTCTTAAAAATGAAGTTAGTGTTATAGATTGACTTTAGTGATCTACTCAACATTACATCCTTATTGCTATTTGGGCAATCCCATTGTCTTATATTGAATGTTATTTCTTCCATAACATACCCGAGTGAATTCATTTTGAAGTTTGAGTAATTAAAATAAAGCAAGTAATTAAGGTTTACTTATTACTTGCTTTATTTTTCTTAATTATTTATTTATTATTTTACTGTTTCATCATTGTCTTTTTTAATATATTTATCTTTAATATATGCTTTATTATTGCTATTACTCTCTTCTTTATTTTCACTAATTATATTACTCACACCGTTAAAAACAGCACCTTCATCGATCTTTAAAACCTTAGACTTTATATCACCATTCAAACTACCAGTAGGTAATATTTCTATCTTATCTCTTGCATTGATATTACCGTTAACTTTTCCGGCAATTACAACATTGCGTGCATCTATAGTTGTATTCACCTGACCGTTTTCTCCTATTAATACATCTCCCTCAGCATTTATATTTCCCTTGTTGATAGTTCCTTCTACTCTCAAAGAACCTCTAGTATTAATATCCCCATCCATAGAAGTGCCTGTCCCTAGAATAGTCTCTACCTTGCCTTTTGCTTCTTCAACTTTTTTATCATTTTTTCGTTTTCCCAACATATTAACCCCCTATATAGTCTCGTGGTTCTTGTGGTATACCATTAATTCGAACTTCATAATGCAGATGTGGACCGCTGCTGCGACCAGTGTTACCGCTAAGAGCAATAATATCACCTCTTGATACTTCCTGCCCTTTTCTAACTTCTACTTTATTTAAATGAGCATAGCGGGTTTCATACCCATAGCCATGATCAATTATAAGCAAGATTCCATATCCCCCTTGTCTACCTGCAAATTCAACAACTCCATCAGCTGTGGCTACAACAGGTGTATTGTACCATACACCTATATCAATTCCTTCGTGAATTTGTTGTTGTCCTGTAAAAGGATCAGATCTCCAACCATAATTTGAAGTTATAAAGCCTTCTCCATTATCTAATAACGGCCAGATACTAGGTGTAGCTGCTTTTAAATTATTATACTCAATTGCAGAATTCTCTAATCGTCCTAAGTTTTCTTCTTGATCCGGCAATTCACTTTTAATCATACTTATATTTGCCCTTGCCTTATTAATCATGCTATAAGCAGTATTGTCTATATAAAAATCACCACCACCAACTGCTAATCCTTTTGGCATAACTACATTTTCATCCGAGAGAGAGGTATGTAACTGTAAATCTATATCAGTACTGAGAGAAGCATTTGAACTTGTTTCTTCTCCTTCAAGCAATTCTTTAATTTCTTGATTTTGGTCTTTCAACCTTGATAAATTTTCTTTTAACTTTTCAGTCTCCTGTACTAGATCAAAAAGTTCATTTTTCAATACTCTATTTTCTGTTCTAACACCATCTAATTCACGATACTCTTTTAATATCTCATGATAATTTTGATTATAATAATTATAAGCAACAGAAAGTATAGCGATAGAACTTATAATGATTACTATAATTGAAAACGGAATAACCCTTCTAATTTTGTAATTCTTAATTTTTTTATGTGCTGAAGGAATAATTGTTATGTTCATACTTTCTAATAAATATGAAAAAAACTTACTTATAATACTCATCCACATTTCTCCCCCCTATAAAACGATAAAACAATTTAGCTTAGCCTTCTTTCTTAATAAAATTCTATTTATTAAGGTAAAAACAAACTTTTATTTTATAATATATATATAACCGCTTTCATAATTAATCAATGTCAGCAAAAACCCCGCTAACGACTTCCGTTATAGTTGATTATGAAAGCAAAATCAATTATGAAAGATCCTTATATAAGTATTTCTCGAAACTTATAAAAATTCCTTCAGGTAAAATGTCTTATTTTCATAAATAGCAAAAGAATTATTATAAAAATAAACAAGGATATACTTTTATTGTTTTAGATGACAAAAAAAGACAAAATAATTGCGATGAGAATAGATGGTAATAAGTTACCCACTTTTGTTTTACTTATACCCATAATATTCAAGCCAATAGCTAATATAAGCAGACCACCTGTTGCAGTCATCTCAATAATCATAGCTTCACTTAAAAACCTTTCTATATATGAAGCAAAAAGTGTGATACTACCCTGATATATTAATACTGGAACAGCTGAAAACATAACACCTATTCCAAACGATGCAGCAAAAGCTACAGATGCAAAGCCATCAAGAATTGATTTGTTAAACAATATACTAGGATCATTAGTTAAACCATCTTGAATTGCTCCCATTATTGCCATTGCACCAACACAAAATACTAAAGATGATTGCACAAAACCCTTAACAAAAAGATCATTTTTTTTGTTAAACTTAGACTCAATATAAATCGCTAAGTTTTCTAACTTTCCTTCAATATTTATTATCTCTCCAATTATTCCACCAATCACTAAACTAAAAATGACAATTAAAACATTCTGTGTTTCCAGAGCCATTTGTAAACCAATTAGTATTACTGCTAAACCTAAGCCCTGCATTACGATTTTTTGCATTTCTTCTGGAAAGTGATCTTTAAAAAGCATACCTGTAAAACTACCAACAACTATTGCAAAAAAATTTGCGATTGATCCAATCATAATATTCTCCCTATCTTATAAATTTTATATAATTGCTGTATTTTAAACTAGATTCTCTTCATTAAACACACTTAGTAATTCTTTCTTTAATTCCGGCTTGGTTAAAGCTAAAATTACATCACCACAAAGTATTTTAGTATTTCCACGTGGAACAAGTGAATCATTTTCTCTTAATATAGCCACCAAGACAGATTCTAATGGCAATTCTATTTCATTCAATTTTTTATTAACTACTTCAGAATCTTCCTCTACAGTTATTCTAATTAATTTCAGTTTATCTTGATCTTTATTTAGTAAACTACTTAAATCATTTATTGTAACTTCATGTTCTACCATTGCTGATAATATAGAAGCACTACTAACAGCCACATTAACTCCTAGCCAACTAAACAACTTTTCATTACCTGGTGTATTTACACGTGTGCAGGTTTTAGCTATATTATACTGCCTTTCTGCCAACTGACAAATCACAAGATTATCCTGATCTTCTTCAGTTACCGCTATGACTGCATCACACTCTTCAATACCAGCTTTCTCTAAAACTTCACTTTCAGATCCATCTCCACATAAAACATCAATATCATACTCTTCTTCGATTTTCATCACTTTATCATTATCTTTTTCAACCAAAACTACTTCGTAACCCTTTTGCGTAAAATCTCTTACTAAATATCTACCAACTTTCCCTCCACCGACAATTATAATAAACATGTATTCACCTCAACTTGTAGTTATAATACCTTCTATATACTTAGCAATTTAAAATTATGATTTATATATATGTTTCTTTTTAGAAAAGTTGTAAGTTTTTCTTATCATTATATTTATCCGAAAGCTATACGTAATAATATCTCCCAGAGCCTGTTCTTTTATCTCGAATATAGTCATATTAATAAGCTACTTATTGAAAATAATAAATTTCACTTAAATATTTATGCAAAGAATCTGCCTTATATTAAATAAGGCAGATAAAATTATTATATCATTTTTTCTTTTCCTTAGCACTGGCATATCTTAGAAAAACAACTTAGTTTCACGTGAAACATAATTTATTTTATACAATTTAATAATTTTTCAATATCTTTGTAATCCTCACATTCAATAGAAACAACTTTTTTACCGTTTTTATTCTTTATTTTGACCTTTCTTCCTATAAAATTTGCTAAATTTGTTTCAGCAACCTTCCATTCGGAACTAAGATTCTCATTCCTATTATATTTACTTTCCTTTTCTGCTTTATCATCATCTTTTTTATTCGTGTTTGAAATAGATTGAATATAAGTTTCTGTTTCACGTACAGATAGTTCGTTCTTTATTACATGCTCTGCTGCCTTAATCTGCTTTTCAGATTCTTTTAAGGATAATAAGGCACGTGCATGTCCCATAGATATTGTTTCACGTGAAACGTAAACTTGTACTTTTGGTGTTAAATTGAGTAATCTTACTGTGTTAGCAACGCTGGATCTGCTTTTTCCTACTTTTTTGGCCACTTCTTCCTGAGTCATATTGAATTCATCTATCATTCGTTGATAAGCTTGAGCTTCTTCTAGTGGATTTAGATCTTCTCTTTGTAAATTTTCAATTAATGCTGTTTCCATCATTTGTTTGTCATTATAATCTTTAACGATCGCAGGTATCTTTTTCAAACCAATCATTCTTGATGCCCGCCATCTTCTTTCTCCTGCTACTAATTGATATTGATCAGGTTTTATCTGCCTAACAGTAATAGGTTGTATGATACCATTTTCTTTTATTGATTGTGATAATTCTTTTAACTCTTCTATTTGAAATTCTTGTCTGGGTTGAAAGGGATTAGATTCTATTTGATGTAAGAATAATTCTTTAAAACTTCCATTAGCAATACTTTCTTCTTCGCCTTTATCAGCAATTAACGCTCCTAATCCTTTACCTAATCTGTTTTGTACCATTAATTAATCACTTCCTTTGCTAAAGACCTATAAGCTACTGCACCTTTAGAATTACTATCATAAAGAGTTATTGCTTGTCCAAAACTTGGTGCTTCACTTAATCTAACGTTTCTTGGAATGATTGTTTCATATACATTGTCATCAAAATAGTTTTTTACTTCATCTATTACTTGTTGAGATAGATTTGTTCTTGCATCATACATAGTTAGTAAAACACCTTCGATTATCAAGTCTGGATTTAAATTCTTTTGTACTAGGTCAACTGTTTGAATTAATTGACCTAATCCTTCAAGAGCATAGTATTCACATTGTATTGGCACTAAGATTCCGTCAGCTGCAGTTAAAGCATTTAAAGTTAATAAACCTAGCGATGGAGGACAATCAAAAATAACATAATCAAAATCATCGTCAATACTTCTCACTACTTTTTTTAGTCTACTTTCTCTTGATATCATAGAGACTAACTCAATTTCTGCTCCAGCCAACTCTATATTAGCTGGTAATATGGAGAATTTGTCGATTTCTGTTTTAATTATTACATCCTTGATTGCTATTTCTTCAATTAAAACATCATAAACACTTTTTTCTAATGAGCTTTTATCAACTCCGACACCACTACTAGCATTGCCTTGAGGATCTACATCAATTAATAATACAGACTTCCCCATTTCAGCAAGACAAGCACTTAAGTTTACAGCAGTCGTACTTTTCCCTACTCCTCCTTTTTGGTTCACTATTGCTAATTTCTTTGCCAATCTCTTTCACCCTTTCTACTTCTTTTCATAAGTAAAAATTAAAAATCTATATTTATAACTTTATTTAGTTTCTTTAGGAAGATGTATTTTGAATTCAAAATAATCCTCTTCTTCTTTTCTTTCTACCTTTATATTTAAACCTGCTTCTTTCATTTCATTAATAGTTTTTTTAAGAGTATTTGTAAATAATCTTAAATCTTTGTATATAATTTGAGGTTTTGACTTTAGAGGTTTATTAATAATGTTATTTATTAATTGTTCACTTTCTTTTACTGTTAGCTTCTTTTCTTTTATTTTATTTAATACTTCAATTTGCTTATTTTTATCTTCCATTTTTAATAAAGCTCTGGCATGTCTTTCAGATACAATACTTACATCAATATGTTTCCGTACATCACTTGCTAATGTAAGTAATCTTAGTTTATTTGCTATAGTTGATTGCCCTTTTCCTAGTTTTTCTGCTAGTTCTTGTTGAGTTAACGAAAATTTTTCTATCAATTGTTGATATGCTTGAGCTTCTTCTAAAAAATTCAAGTCTTTGCGTTGTAAATTTTCAACTAGAGCGATTTCAGCCATTTCAATATCATTTAATTCTTTTACTACAACTGATACCTTGTCCATACCAAGACTTTTACAAGCTCTAAGTCTTCTTTCTCCAGCGACTAACTCGTATTTTTCTCCTTTGCTTCTTACAAGTAAAGGCTGTATTATTCCATAATTTTTAATAGATTGAGCTAATTCATCTATCTCATCTTGATTAAAAATTAGTCGTGGTTGATATGGGTTAGTTGATATTGATTCAATATTTACTTTTATTACTTCTTGGTTTTTTTTATCTTGAATAAATGGTATTTTCATTTTCTTAGAAACCTCCAATAGCCCTCAAATATAGTTTTCTTCATAAGTATAGTATTTCCTGCATATATTTTTTAAAATATTTCCTTCTCAAAGAGGTCTTTTCTTTGGAATACCTGTTCTCCGTGGGTATTTACTTGCTGTATCTCTTATTTTATCAATTATTATTAAAAATCTTTCTCCTATTAGCTTTGGTATTTCTACATTATATATATCTGAAACATCTCCTCCTAGTATGTTTATTGCATTTTTACCTTCTTCTAATTCTGCTTGATAATCAGGCCCTTTATAAAAAACTATACTCCCTCCTGTCATAACAAATGGGATAGTATACTCGCTCAAGATGTTTATAGGTGCAACTGCACGTGAAACAGCTAAATCATAGTTTTCTCGATGGGACTTATCATCAGCTATGTCCTCTGCTCTACCGTGTACTGCTTCAATTCCTTCTAAATTAAGTTTATTTATAAGTGTATTTAGAAATCTAACTCGTTTAGCAAGAGAATCTAATAGTAAAATTTTTAGATCTGGGCGATATATTTTTAAGACTAAACCAGGAAACCCAGCACCTGTTCCTATATCAATTATACTGGCTTCTTCCTTTATATTAATTTTCTTAAACAAAACTAAGGAGTCTAAAAAATGCTTTCTAATAACTTCTTCCTCTTCTTCTATCGCTGTTAAGTTGTACTTTTTGTTTTCTTCAATTAAAAATTGCAAATATAGGTATAGTTGATCTTCTAATTTATCAGAAGTATTTAAACCCATATTTTCAAGTCCCTTATTTAATATTTCTGCAAAGTCTTTTTTATTCATTCTTCTTACCTCTTTTCTCTTGCTCTAAATAAATCATCAATACAGAAATGTCTGCTGGTGATACACCAGAAATTCTTGAAGCTTGTCCCAATGAATATGGTCTGACCTGCTCTAACTTTTCTCTCGCTTCTTTTCTTAAATTATCAATTATCATATAATTTAAATCATCGGGAATTATTTTGTTTTCCATCTTGCGAAACTGTTTAACTTGCATTAACTGTCTTTCTATATATCCTTTATATTTTATCTGTATATTTAACTGTTCTACTACTTCTTCTGGATATTCTTCTAAATTTTCAAAGAATGGCTTTAATTTATGATAATCTATTTCAGGACGTCTTAATAATTCTTCTAAAGTTGCCGGTTTTGACAAATCTCCACTGCCTAATTCTTTTAATATTTTCCTGGCTTCTGGAGTAGGATTTACCTGAATTTCTTTCAATTGTTTCATAGCTTTTTCTATTAATTCTACCTTCTTTCGAAATTTATTATATCTATCCTCTGATATGAGTCCAATTTCATATGCCTTTGCTGTAAGTCGTTGGTCAGCATTATCCTGTCTTAATAATAGACGATATTCTGCCCGGGAAGTCATAATACGATATGGTTCATTTGTTCCTTTTGTTACTAACTCATCTATCAATACACCTATATAGGCTTCTGATCTATCAAGGACAAGAGGATTTTCTCCCTTTAAACTCAGAGAAGCATTAATTCCAGCTATCAATCCCTGTGCTGCAGCTTCTTCATATCCAGATGTACCATTAATTTGTCCTGCAGAGTATAAGCCTTCAAGTACTTTTGTTTCTAGACTTGGCTTCAGCTGTGTTGAATTAATACAATCATACTCTATAGCATAGGCTGGTCTCATTATTTCGGCATTTTCCATCCCCTCTATAGACCTAACTACCTCAATTTGTACATCATATGGTAAACTAGTAGAAATACCAGCGGCATAATATTCATCTGTATGTAATCCCTCTGGTTCTAAAAATATCTGGTGACGATCTTTATCTGGAAAACGCACAACTTTATCTTCAATTGATGGACAATAACGAGGTCCTACCCCTTCTATATCACCACTAAAAAGTGGTGTCCGTTCTTTGTTATTTTGTATAATTTCATGGGTTTTTTCATTTGTATATGTTAAATAACAAGGAACCTGTTCATCTAGGTTAAAATTACTATCAAAGGAAAAGCTTAAACCTTCCTCTCCTTCTTGTACTAACATTTTACTAAAATCTATTGAATTTTTGTTTAGTCTTGGTGGAGTACCTGTTTTAAATCTTCTTAGTTCTAAACCTAAGTCCTTTAAAGAAGCAGATAATTCATTAGCTGGGTATTGTTGATTTGGTCCAGCATTAAAATTGGTCTCCCCTATAATTATCCTTCCTTTTAAGAAAGTACCTGTTGTAATTATTACTTTACTAGCTCTGTAGTAAACATTTGTTTTAGTTATAACACCACTAAGTTTGTTATCTTCAATAGCAATTTTCTCTACTAAGCCCTGTTTTAAAGTTAGATTTTTTTCTCTTTCCATTATCCTTTTCATTCTAAGGTGATATTTTTGTTTATCTGCCTGCCCGCGTAAACCGTGAACAGCTGGCCCTTTACTGGTATTTAACATCCTTATCTGAATCATGGTTTCATCCATATTTTTAGCCATTTCTCCCCCAAGGGCATCTATTTCTCTAACAATATGAGATTTTCCTGGTCCACCTAAAGATGGGTTACAAGGCATAAAAGCAACATGATCAAGGTTCACAGTTAAAGTTAAGACTTTGAAGCCTAAGCGTGCAGCTGCTAAGCTGGCTTCACAACCAGCATGACCTGCACCAATTACTATTAGATCATAATCTTCTGGATATTGATGATAATTATTCATAAAATCTTTCCTCCTATATTAAAATTATCTAGACTTATATTTTTTTACTGTGTTTTTATTATAAAAGTTATGCTTAGTTATTTATGAATGAATTTAAAAAGCTCCAGCCTCGCATTGATGAATATAAATGCTCAAGAAAACACTGTGCCAAAGTAATTAACCTCATTAGTTTGTTTTCTTATTTATATTCAGAAAGAGGAGCTGGAATCAAGCTTTTTTCTGAGTTCATAAATAACTAAGCTACAATCACTTCCCTAAACAAAAATCTTTAAATATACGATCAATTATATCTTCACTTAAGGTCTCTCCACTTATTTCCCCTAAAGAATGTAAACAATCGTTCAAATCTATAGTATAAAAATCATAAGGAAGTTTCTCTTTATGTGACAATAGAACTCTGTTTATTGCCTGTAATGCTTTTTCTAAAGCATTTTTATGCCTGCTTCGGCTAATAAAAATATTATCATCAGACTTTATTTCTTCATCAAGTACTTCTTTAATAATTGCTTTCTTTAAATCTACAATCCCTGTATCTTCTTTAACTGAAATTTTAATAATTCTTTCTTTATTGAAGTACTTAGTATAATCTTCAATCTTAAAATCTTCCTTTAAATCTGTTTTGTTAATTAAGAGTATAAAAGGCTTATCTTTTATCAATTCATATATTTTTAGATCTTCTTCACTTATCCCTTGAATTACATCTATCATCATTAGGATTAAATCTGCCTTATCTAAATACTCTCTGGCTTTCTTTACTCCAATTTGCTCTACGAGATCTTCTGTTTCTCTAATACCTGCGGTATCGATTACCTTTAAGGGTATCCCATCAATACTTATATATTCTTCTATAATGTCTCTAGTAGTGCCTGGTATATCAGTAACTATTGCTTTTTTTTCTTCTATCAATGTATTCATTAAACTTGATTTACCTACATTGGGTTTTCCCACAATTACTGTTTTAATACCTTCTCTATATATTTTACCCTGTTGACTTGTAGCTAGCAAAGTCTCAAGTTCAACTCTGACATCATTAAGCTTAGTATCTAAATCAGCTGAGTTAAAACCTTCTATTTCGTCTTCTGGAAAATCTATAGCAGCTTCTAGATGAGCGTATAATTCTATTACTTTATCTTTTATTCCCTTAATTTTATTAGAAAGATTACCTTCAAGATGGCCTAAAGCCATATCAAGACTACGCTCTGTTTTTGAATTAATTACTTCCATAATAGCTTCTGCTTGAGCCAGGTCAAGTTTTCCATTTAAAAAAGCCCTTTTTGAGAATTCACCTGGTTCTGCTAATCTGGCTCCATTTTTTAATGTAATATCCAGAACCTTTTGTAATGGTACCATTCCTCCATGACAATCAAACTCTACTACATTCTCACCAGTAAAAGAATTTGGATTTCTATATACAATAGAGATAACTTCGTCTGCTTTTTTCTTAGTATCTGGATCAATTATGTAACCATAATGTGCTGTATAAGCTTTAACTTGCTTTAAGTCTTTTCCTTTAATGCTTTTGAAAATTTTGCTTGCTATATTAATAGCTTCTGTACCACTAAGCCTTATTTTCCCGATACCTGCTGATCCAATCGGAGTGGAAATAGCAGCTATTGTATCATCATGCATAAACATCTTCTTCACCTCTATATTGTATTTAGCAATATTCGGGAGACCTAAACTGATGGTATTTTCCCCGTTTGCTTATTCCATACTTTAAGATAAATTAAACCCAGCAGGATTCCCTACTGGGTTTATTTTAAACAATTACTTTATTTATTATCCTTCTGCTTTTTCTATCATTACTTTTCTAAATGGTTCTCTTCCCTCACTGTAAGTATTAATCCTTTGATCTGGCCTTAAAGTCATATGAATTATTCTTCTTTCATGAGGTGGCATAGGTTCAAGCATTACTTTTCTCCCGGTAGATATTGCTTTTTGTGCTAACCTTCTAGCTAAACGCTGAAGTGTATTTTGTCTTCTCTTTCTATAACCTTCTGCATCTATTAATACTCTGTAATAAGATTCTGTTTTCTTATTAACAGCTAAAGACGTAAGGTATTGAACTGCGTCTAAAGTTTCACCCCTATGTCCAATAATTATTCCTAAATCTGATCCTTTTATATTATACATTACTTGTTCATCATTAGTTTCTTCTTCTATTAATTCTAATTCAACAGATACTGGCATATTATCAAAAAGATTTTTTAGAAATTCTAATCCAAGCTCTACTGGATCTATTTTAACTTTAACTTCAACTACTGCATTTTTACCACCAAAAATCCCAAGTAATGCTTTAGATCCTTCATCAAGAACTTTAATCTCTGCTTTATCTTCTTCAATTTCCAATTTTTCAAGTGCCAGCTTAATGGCTTCTTCAACAGTTTTACCTTCCTGTCTAATTTCATCCATTATCTTTAGCAACTCCCTTCTCTTCTTTCTTTTCAGGGCCTCCAGTATCGTTAGCATTTATATACCATTGTTGTAAAGCGTGTAATATTGTTTGAGTTACCCAGTAAATCAATACACCTGCAGGGAATCCTGCAGAAATTGCTACTATGAAAATAGGCATACCCCACATCATCATTTTGTTTTGTTGAGCGGCTCCACTGGTTTTTTGAGTGATATATGTTTGCCCAACCATAGCAAGTCCATTAAGTAAAACAAGGATCATATCTGGTTCATTTAAGTTAGTAACCCAGAGAAAGGTTGTCCCTGTCATATCCATATCCTGTATAGCCCTAAATAAAGGAATAATAATAATCATTGATAAAATTAAGGGAAAACATCCACCTAGTGGGTTTGCACCACGTTCTTGATATAATTTCATCATTTCTTGATTTAGTTTATCTTTATCATCCTTATACTTTTCTTGAAGCTTTTTCATTTCTGGTTGAAGTTCTTGCATTGCTTTCATCGATTTTGTTTGTTTAACAGTCAAAGGATATAAAATCACCCTAACTAGAACTGTTAAAATAATAATAGCTACACCATAATTGCCTACAAAAGAATTGATAAACTCTAACAATGACGTCATTAAATTTCCTAACAAAATAAATTCCTCCTATTCTATCGGATCATAACCTCCAGGATGATAAGGATTACATTTAACTATACGTTTTATTGATAAATACAGCCCTTTAATAACACCATATTTTTCTATGGCCTGAATAGTGTACTGAGAGCATGTTGGATAAAATCTACAAGTTTTACCCTTGAGGGGAGATATGAGTTTCTGATAAGTAATAACTAGTAATATTAAAATTTTTCTCATTTTTTTTCACCCTTAATTTCTAATCCTGCTCGCTTTATTAGATTATTAACATCCTTTTCTATATCACTATATTCTAGCCTAACAATGGGTTTCCTGGCAATGAATATAAAGTCATAACCATTTTTTATATTTTTTTTTAATCTAACTATCTCTTTTATGCGTCTTCTAAGCTTATTTCTAGTAACAGCATTTCCAATTTTTTTGCTAATTGAGAGACCTAATTTACTGCTATTGGTCTTATTAGGGAAAAAATATAATACTAGATTTCTCGTAGCAATAGACTTTCCTCTAGTATAAACTCTTCTGAATTCACTATTCTTTTTTAAACTATCCACAAATAATGATTACCTCCTAGACTAAGTAAATCTATATCATATCTTTCTACTTCCCTTATTTTTAGCAAAAAAAACTAATTTAATGTATTTTAGATAATTACAAATTTTATTATATGTTATTTCTCTATACTAGTCAAGAAAGAATTAAATATATAATCATTTTGTTGATAATATAAAAATAATCTGTTATTATATAATTATATCTATATGTGTATTTTTTCATTTTAATATTATAATTTTAAACTTTTTAGCCTCTTAATTATACTTATCCACAAAGAATGAATAAGTCAAACGCATTAAAGATGCCTAAATAAAAGCATTTATTATATAATTTAAATTGGACTTATCCACAAAACACCTGTTTTTATCCACATATTGTTGATAAAGATTATGCTTTGTTCACATTTTGTGGATAACTCATAGTATTATCCACATTCTTTTTACTTGTTTTTATTAAATCCTTTATTTTTATTTATATATATGTAATTAATTATTAAGATATTCTTGTGGATAAAGTACTTTTTAATCCACAATTCTGTTGATAACTTTAAACAACTTAAATGTTTTACAATATTTATATTAAGATCTTACAGGAATATTAGGAGGTTTACTTTAATGTCTTTTTCAAATGAAGAATTAAATCATATTTGGCAAGAAACTTTAAACAAAATTAAGGAAAATTTAAGTAATCCGAGTTTTAATACCTGGTTTTCTGAAGCAAAACCTGTAAAACTCGATGATAAGAACAACTTACTTATAGAGGTTCCTAATGATTTTATTAAAGATTGGTTAGAAAATAGATATCTGGATCTAATAGCTGAAATTATTTTTAAATTAACTAATAACAATTGGAATCCTACTTTTTTAACAAGTAAGGAATTAAATGAATTAAAAAATAAGGTAGAGAAAGTTGAAAAAATTGAAACCCAAGTCGTCCCCAAAAGACAAAAGTTTAATAATTTGAATCCTAAATATACTTTTGATACATTTGTAGTAGGAAATAGTAACCGTTTTGCCCACGCTGCTTCTTTAGCTGTTGCTGAAGCGCCTGCTAAAGCCTATAACCCTTTATTTATATATGGTGATGTTGGGCTTGGTAAAACCCATTTAATGCAAGCTATTGCTCACTTTATATTGGATCACACACCTGATAGTACAGTTATGTATGTTTCTTCTGAAACTTTTACTAATGAGCTAATTAATGCTATTAAAGATGATAGTACTATAGAATTTAGGGAAAAGTATAGAAATATAGATATATTGTTAGTAGATGATATTCAATTTTTAGCGGGAAAAGAACGAACACAGGAAGAATTTTTTCACACTTTTAATGCTTTACATGAATCAAATAGACAATTAATTATTTCAAGTGATAGACCTCCTAAAGAAATACCTACTCTTGAAGATAGATTACGATCCCGTTTTGAATGGGGATTAATAACAGATATGCAAAAACCTGATTTTGAAACTAGGATAGCTATATTAAGAAAGAAAGCCGATTTAGAAAACCTTGAAGTTTTAAATGAAGTTATTATTTATATAGCAAATAAAATTCAATCTAATATTAGAGAACTTGAAGGAGCTTTAACCAAGGTAATTGCTTATGCATCATTAGTTGAAAGAGAAATTGATGTTGACCTGGCTCAAGAAGCTTTAAAAGATCTTTTATCAAAAAATAATAATAAGTCAAAGAAAATAGATGTAAACTTAATTCAAAAGGTTATTGTAGATTATTATAATTTAAAACTAGAAGACATGAAATCGAAGAAAAGGACACAAAATATAGCCTTTCCTAGACAAATTGCCATGTATCTTTCACGGGAACTTACAGATTTATCTTTACCTCAAATAGGAGATGAATTCGGTGGTAGAGATCATACTACAGTTATTCATGCCCATAATAAGATAGAACAAAAATGTAAGGAGGAAGTAGATTTTAATGCAACAATTGATAAATTAACAGATAAAATTAAGAACTTTTAAGTATAAAAATTAGCTGTTAATATCCTATTTATAAGTTGTTAATTAATTGTTTATGAAATGTGAACAATTTTTATAAATTTTTTTTTGTGTTAACTTGTGGATAAGTTTCGAATAGATTTAAACAAATTGCACACAGGCAATTCCTTGTTATTTCAAGAAGCAAGCCAGTTTTCAACATATCTACAAGCCCTACTACTACTACTGTTAGTTTAAATAAATAAATATATTATGATTTTAAAAGAGTTTTAAATTTAAATTTCTGTGGATAAAAATTTAAATATCATCAATTGGAGGGTAATTTTTATGGACTTAATTATTAATCAAAAAGAATTCTATCAAGGAATTCAAATAGTTCAAAAGGCTGTTTCTTCAAAAAACACACTTCCTATACTTAAAGGAATCTATTTAGAAGCAAATAAAGAGAAAGGCTTAAAACTTATTGCTAATAATTTAGAAATAGGTATAGAGTATTGGACAAATGCTAATGTTAAAGAAGAAGGTGTAATTGTTATACCTGCTAATGAATTAACTAATATTATTAGGGAACTACCATCAGGTGAAGTATCTTTAACTGTAAATAAGGATAATTACATGGTTAATATTGAATGTCTTAATTCAAAGTTTGTCTTAAAAGCTTATGATGCTGAAGAATTTCCTCAATTACCTGAAGTTGATAATGCTTTAAAAGTAAATGTAAAAGCTAATAAGTTTCATAGAATGATAAACGAGGTTAAGTTTTCCACATCAAACGATCAAACCCAACCTGCTTTAACTGGAGCTCTTTTTATTTTAGATGATGAAGATATAAACTTAGTTGCCACTAATACCTATAGATTAGCCTTTAGCAATATGAAAAATGATCAGGAAATAAATGAAAATCTAAGTGTTATTTTACCAGGAAGCACTTTAAATGAACTTTATCAATTACTTGAAACTGATGAAGATAATAATATAGAGTTATTGCTAAATGATAGTTATGTACGCTTTACTTTTAATAATATAATATTTATATCCAGGTTAATTGAAGGAAAATTCCCTAATTACAAGCAAGTTTTACCGACAGAGTTTAATTCTTCATTAAAAATAGATCGAGTTGATTTTTTAAATGCAGTTAAGAGGGTATCTTTGATTGCTCGTTTGGATTCAAATGTAATATCTTTAAATATTAATCAAGATAAAATGCTCATTAAATCAAATAGTTCTGAGTATGGAAATGCAGAAGAATTTATTGAAGTTGAATTAAATGGTCCAGAGCAAAATATTGATATTGATGCTTCATACTTAATTGATGTCTTGAAAGTATTGGATGAAGAGATTATCCACATGGAAATGATTGGCCCATTAAATCCTTTAACTATTCGAAAGGATAATGAGAGTAATTTTATTTATCTGATTATGCCAGTAAGACCAGGGGCCTAAATAGAGTAGAAGCTATGATATTGTATAAATGAACGAAAGTTTAAGATAAAAAATTTATTACTAAAAAGTCATAGATTGGAAAGAGTGATACAATGGAAAATATAAAAATTAAAACAAAAAAAATACAGCTTGACCAGTTCTTAAAGTGGGCTAATTTAGTAGCAAGTGGAGGAGAAGCTAAAGAACTAATTCAATCAGCTAATGTATCTGTGAATGGAGAAATAGATACACGACGTTCTCGTAAATTAACTCCAGGAGATATAGTAGAAGTAAAAGGTGATAATAATAAGTATCAGGTGACAGAGGCATAAATGTATTTAGAGAAAATAAATCTTATTAATTACAGAAATATAGAGAATGCTTTTCTTGAATTTAGCCCTAATCTTAATATTATGCTGGGAAATAATGGTCAGGGAAAAACAAATTTATTGGAATCTATTTATCTAATGGCTACAGCTTCTTCCCATCGCAGCAATACTGATAAGGATTTGATTAATTGGGATAAAGATAAAGCTCTAATACAATTATTATTAATAAAAAAAGATTATTCTCTTAAATTAGCTTTAAAACTTGAAGGTTCTAATAAAAAAATTGAAATAAATAATAATCCTATAGAAAAAATAGCAGAGTGGATTGGCAATTTAAATGTTGTTTTGTTTTCTCCAGAGGATTTATATTTAGTAAAGGGCGGACCTTCTAATCGCAGGGATTTTATAAATACTGAAGTTTCACAGGTTAGTTCTTATTATTATCATCTTTTACATAATTATCGACGTGTTTTAAAACAGAGAAATAATTTTTTGAAAACACTTAGGGAAAAAAGAAGTAAGAATTATGATATCCTAGAGGTTTGGGATGACAAGTTGGTTGAAATCGGTAGTAAAATTATAAAAAAACGTTTAGAGGTTATTGATAAATTACAGATATTGGCTCGTCTTAATCATAGAAGAATTACTAATGGTAGTGAGAATTTAATCTTAGAATATGAATCCAGCTTTTCTTTAAAATTAGATAAAGAAGAAATCCCACTTATATTTAGGAAGGATTTAGCAAATAATAGAGATAGAGAGATTCGACGTGGATATACTCTATATGGCCCACATAGGGATGATTTGATATTAAAAGTAAATAAAATAGATTTAAGAAAATATGGATCTCAAGGACAACAACGTACGGCTGCTTTAGCTTTAAAACTTGCTGAACTAGAGTTTATGAAATCTGAAACTGGTGAATACCCAGTTCTTTTACTGGATGATGTTTTTTCTGAATTAGATAGCTCTCGAAGGAATATGCTTATAGATCTTATTGCAGATAAGATTCAAACTTTTATTACAGCAACTGATATTAATATTATAGGCAAATTAGCGAATTGTAATTATAAAATCTTTGAGGTTAATGAGGGAAATATTAATTTGAGGAGTTGAGAATTATTGTATTTGCATCTTGGCGAAAATTATTTAATACCAACAAAAGAAGTTGTCTTAATAGGGAGCTTTGAGACGGCTTTAGAATCTGATATAACTAAAGAGTTTTTTGAAGTAGCTGAGGAAGAAGGTTTTGTAGTAGATTATTCAATGGGAAATCCTAGATCATTTGTATTAACTAGTGAGACTATATATTTGTCAATGATTTCATCAAGTACTTTAGAAAAAAGGATGAAAAATTTACCGGTGAAATTGGGGGAGTTTAATGATGGCTGAGGAGAATATTTTAGAAAATGACTTAAAAAACAGCAATAATTATGGTGCAGGTAATATTCAGGTACTTGAAGGTTTAGAAGCTGTAAGAAAAAGACCTGGAATGTATATAGGTTCTACCAGTATAGACGGACTTCATCATTTAGTGTATGAGGTTATTGATAATAGTATTGATGAAGCTATGGCTGGTTATTGTAATGAAATATTAGTTACTATACATCCTGATAATATTGTGTCAGTAAGTGATAATGGAAGAGGTATTCCAGTTGAAATACATCCTAAATTAGGCAAACCTACTGTAGAGGTTGTTTTAACTGTCCTTCATGCAGGTGGTAAGTTTGATGCTGACGCTTATAAAGTATCAGGAGGTCTACACGGAGTAGGGGTTTCTGTTGTTAATGCTTTATCGGAATGGCTTGAAGTTGAAGTTAAATGGGAAGATGGGAAAATATACAAACAGAGATTTAATAGGGGAGTACCTGAGTATGATCTGGAAGTTATTGGTGATTCTGATGGTGAAACAGGTACGACTATAAGGTTTAAGGCTGATGATGATATATTTGAAGAAAGCGATTATATATATGATACTTTAAGTAAGCGATTTAGAGAGTTAGCTTTTCTTAATCGTGGAGTTAAAATAATCATTGAAGATAAGAGAAAAGAAGGAGAGGAAAAGAAGGATGAATACTGTTATGAAGGTGGAGTTGTATCTTTCGTTAAGTATTTAAATCGGAATAAAAACCCTATATTTCCTGATCCATTCTATATAGAGCTTGAAGGAGAAGAAGGGGAAGTAGAAATATCAATTCAGTATAATGATGGATATATTGAGAATATATTTACCTTTGCTAATAATATTAATACACACGAAGGTGGTACACATCTAAGTGGTTTTAAGAGTGCCTTAACAAGAACTGTAAATGATTATGCCAGGTCAAAAGGTGTTTTAAAGGAAAATGATAATAATTTTACTGGTGAGGATATCCGTGAAGGGATTACTGCCATTCTTAGTGTGAAGATTTCTGAACCACAGTTTGAAGGACAAACGAAAACTAAACTTGGTAATAGTGAAATTCGCGGTTTTGTAGATTCAGCACTAAGCCAAAGTCTTGCAGATTTCTTAGAGGAAAATCCGAAAGTAGGAAAAATTATAGCGGAAAAAGCTTTAAGTGCTTCCCGTGCTAGAAATGCTGCTAAAAAAGCTAGAGAATTAACTAGAAGAAAAAATGCTCTTACTAATACTGCCTTACCAGGTAAATTAGCAGATTGTTCTTCTAGAGATACTACTCAGACTGAAGTTTATATAGTTGAGGGAGATTCTGCTGGTGGTTCTGCTAAACAGGGAAGAGACCGTAATTTTCAGGCTATTTTACCGTTAAAGGGAAAAATTTTAAATGTAGAAAAGTCGAGAATTAATAAAATTTTAAATAATGACGAGATAAGAGCTTTAATTACTGCTATTGGTACTGGTATTGGTGATGAGTTTGATATAGAAAAAGCACGTTATGGTAAGATAATTATTATGACTGATGCGGATGTTGATGGTGCACATATTCGAACATTGCTTTTAACTTTCTTTTATAGATATATGCGTGATTTGATAGAGGAAGGCCTTGTATATATAGCTCAACCACCTTTATATAAGGTGAAAAAGGGTAGGACTGAGACTTATTTATATAGTGATAAGGAATTACAGAAATTACTAAATGAAATTGGTAGAGAAAATGTTTCACTACAAAGATATAAAGGTCTTGGAGAGATGAATCCAGATCAATTATGGGATACAACCATGGACCCTGAGCAGAGAATTGTTTTACAGGTCCAAGTTGAAGATGCTATTATTGCAGATGATACATTCACTACTTTGATGGGAGACAAGGTTGAACCTAGAAGGGAATTTATTCAAAGTCATGCCCATGAAGTAGAGAATTTGGATATATAATAAGAGGACTAAGAGCTGAGAAATTAGATATAATAGGAATATTTATAAGTTCTAAGTTCTATTTTCTAAAAGAGTGAGGAGTTGGTTTGTGATGGAGAATGATTTGACCATTAATAGAGTACGTAAAGTTGATATAGATAAAGAGATGCGAGGGGCATATCTTGATTATGCTATGAGTGTAATTGTAAGTAGAGCACTTCCTGATGTTAGAGATGGTTTAAAGCCTGTACATAGAAGAATATTGTATTCTATGCATGAATTAGGCATGAGTCCTAGTAAATCTCATAAAAAATCCGCTCGTATTGTTGGAGAGGTTCTTGGTAAGTATCATCCACATGGTGATTCTGCTGTTTATGATACTATGGTTAGAATGTCCCAGGATTTTTCTTATAGATATCCATTGGTAGATGGACATGGTAACTTTGGTTCTATTGATGGTGATTCTGCAGCTGCTATGCGTTATACTGAAGCTAAAATGTCTAAAATAACTACAGAATTATTAAGTAATATAAATAAAGATACTGTAGATTTTAGACCAAACTTTGATGAATCTTTAAAGGAACCTGTAGTACTACCTTCAAAATTACCAAGTTTATTATTAAATGGGACATCAGGTATTGCCGTTGGTATGGCTACTAGTATCCCACCACATAATCTTAGTGAAGTGGTAGATGCTGTAACAGCTTTAATAGACAATCCTGATTTAGAGATTGTTGATTTGATGAAAATTATTACGGGACCAGATTTCCCTACAGGTGCTTTGATAATGGGAAGAAATAGTATTTATAAGGCTTATAAAACAGGTCGTAGTAAATTAACTGTTAGAGCTAGAACCAGGATTGAAGAGAGTGATACTGGTAAGTCTCGGATTATTGTTGATGAAATACCTTATCAGGTTAATAAAGCTAAACTTATTGAAAAAATAGCTGAACTAGTTAGAGATGATAAAATCACAGGTATTAGTGATCTTCGTGATGAGTCTGATAGAAATGGTATGAGAATAATGATCGAGCTTAAAAAGGGTGAAGTTCCAGAGGTTGTTTTAAATCAACTATTCAAGTACACTAGATTACAAAGTACTTTTAGTGTTATTATGTTGGCCTTAGTTGATGGTATGCCTAAAGTACTAAACTTGAAGGAAATATTGAATCACTATATTGAACATCAGAAAGATGTTGTTACTAGAAGGACTCAATACGATCTTAATAAGGCAGAAGCCAGGGCACATATACTTGAAGGTTATAAAATTGCTTTAAACAATATTGATGAAATAGTTGAAATGATTAAAAATGCTCCTGATGTTGATACTGCAAGAGATAATTTAATGAGTAATTATACTTTAAGTGAAAAACAGGCTGATGCTATTTTAAGAATGAGGTTACAGCGTTTAACAGGTCTGGAAAGAGATAAAATTGAAGCTGAATATCAGGACTTATTAAAAACAATAGCTTACTTAAAATCAATTTTAGAAGATGAATCTAAATTATTAGGAATAATAAAAGATGAAATCACTGAACTTAAAGAAAAATATAAGGATGAGCGCAGAACTGATATACGAGATAAGGCTGTTGATCTGGAAATAGAAGACTTGATTGCTGAAGAGCAAATGGTTATTACTTTAACCCATCAAGGTTATATTAAGAGGATGCATCTTGACACTTATCGTAGTCAACGACGGGGTGGAAAGGGTATAATTGGCTTAAATACTAAGGATGAAGATTTTGTTGAGGATATTTTTATTACTTCTACACATCATCATTTCTTATTCTTTACTAATAAGGGTAAAGTATATCGCTTAAAGGTTTTTGAAATTCCTGAAGCCGGTCGTCAGGCAAGGGGGACGAATATTATTAATCTTCTTGAGCTTGAAGCTGACGAAAAGGTTAATACAGTTATCCCGATAAGGGAGTTTGATGAACAGCGTTATCTAATAATGGCAACTAAAAATGGTTTAGTTAAAAAGACTCCTCTAATTGAATATGAGTCATATTATACAGGATTAAATGGAATCAATCTTCGTGAAGGTGATGAATTGATTGGTGTTAAGTGTACAGAAGATGATGAAAGTATAATTATTGCTACTCATAAGGGTAAGGCAATTCACTTTAAAGAAGATGATGTTAGGACAACTGGCAGGGTTTCTATTGGAGTTAAGGGAATAAATCTAGATGATGATGATTACGTTGTTGGTATGGGAACTGATAGTGAAGGTGATGATTTATTAGTTATTACTGAAAATGGCTATGGTAAGAGAACTCCTTTAAAAGATTATAGATTACAAACTAGAGGAGGAAAGGGATTGATTACAGCTAATATTACTGAAAAGAACGGTAATATAGCGGGTATTAAAGTGGTTGATTCTGAGCAGGAATTAATTATAATAACTGGTGATGGTATTATAATTAGGACTAAAGTTGAGCAAATTTCTCAGACTGGTAGAAATACTCAGGGTGTTCGAGTTATCAGAATAGAAGAAGGGGATAGAGTAGTTGCCCTTGCTAAAATTACTATAGATGAAGATGAAGAAGAGCAAGATGAAGGAAATACTGAAAAAAATCTTGAAGAAATAGAAGAAATAGAAAAAAGTGTTGACAGTGTTGAAAGTGAAGATAATGAAGGCATTGATACACTTGCTGAAGATATTGCTGATCAAGAAATAGGTGAAGATCTAACAGATATTCCAGGAGATAATTTTGCTGAGAATATTGAAGATGATAATTTAGATAGTGGTAATTTAGAAGATGATAATATAGATAAAGAATAGTAATATATAATTGAGACTGGGAAAGTATATTATAAATTGCTAATATAAAAGCTTAGCTTTCTTAAAAGGCTAAGCTTTTCCATTTTTAATTCCTTACAAGATACTGCTTTTAGTCTAGATGCTCCATTATTTCCGGGTATCTATTTTTCATTAGTATGATATTATCTTCATTTATGAGCTGTACAGGAGTTATTTTTACAGGAATGCTGTATTCTCCACTTTCTATTCTCATTTCATGATGCCAACGATCTTTTCTAGCAATTATAGTAGCTGCTTTAAAGGCAGATAGACCTTGTAAGTAGGGCATTTTGTCGATTTCAGCATTGTGTTCTCCTTTAGCTATAGCAATAATAGCATCTTCAGTAGCATCACCTCCAACTGTAATTACATCATTTATTAAGCCTTTTTCTTTTAAAACTTCTACTGCTGCCAAGGCCATAGGACTATTATTAGCTAGAATTCCTTTAATGTCAGGATGTCTTTCTAAAGCTTTTCTTACAGTTTCTTCTGCTAGTTCATCAGACCATTCTTCATGCCACTCTTCAGAAACTATTCTTATATTAATATAGTTTTTTAATACAGCTTTATTCCCTTGTGTTATTTCATAGGCTACATTATTTCTTTTATCTCCTTTGAGGATTATAACTTTACCACTTTTATCTATTTGATCTACTAAGTATCTTGCCTGTAAAATACCTACTTCTATATTATCTGCGTTTATATATCCTGTTAGATCAGCTTCCTCGATAAATCTATTTAATGCTATAACAGGTATCTTCGCATCATTTATTATTTTTACTAATTCTCCTACTTCTCTAGATTCAACAGGATTAATAATAATGATGTCTACTTCTTCTTGAATAAGTTTTTGAATATCCTGCTTTTGTTGTTCAAATTCTTCATTAGCATCTAACCAGATTAGATTTACATTATCTCTTTCTTTATTATCATACATAGCATCTTTCATATATTCGAATATTTCTACATCCATAGTTGCCATGCTAACTCCTATAGTTATTGGAGGAGGGAGTGGATTTGTTGTTTCCTCATTTTCACATCCTATTAGAAAGAAAAGTAATATAAGATGAAGAAAGATTATATTTTTAACTTTAAAAGAAATTATCTTATTGCTCAATTATTAACACTCCTATTTTATTCCGAGAGCTAACTGCTATAAAATTAGCAGTGCTTATCCTATATAATGTTCTTTAATCTTAGATTACTCTTTTAATATTTACTCTAGATGATCCATTATTTCTGGATATCTATGTCTCATTAGTATTATGTTATCTTCATTTATAAGTTGTACAGGAGTTATTTTTACGGGAATGTTATATTCTCCACTTTCTATTCTCATTTCATGATGCCAGCGATCTTTTCTAGCAATTATAGTAGCTGCCTTAAAGGCAGATAAACCTTGTAAATATGGCATTTTGTCAATTTCAGCATTGTGCTCTCCTTTAGCTATTGCGATTACAGCTTCTTCAGCAGCATCAGCCCCTACGGTAACTATATCATCTATTAAATCATTTTCTTTCAATACTTTTACAGCTCCCATAGCCATTGAGCTATTATTGGCTAGAATTCCTTTAATATCAGGATGTCTTTCTAAGGCTTTTCTTACTGTCTCTTCCGCAAGTTCTCCAGACCAATCTTCATGCCATTCTTCAGAAACAATTCTAACGTTAATATAGTTTTTAATCACAGCTTTATTTCCCTGTGTTATTTCATAGGCTACATTGTTTTCTTTATCTCCTTTAAGTATTATAATTTTACCACTTTGATCAATTTGATCAATTAAATATCTAGCCTGTATAATACCTACTTCTATATTATCTGCAGTTACATAACCTGTTAGATCAGCTTCCTCAATAAATCTATCCAGGGCCAGGACAGGTATGTCGGCTTCGTTTATTTTTTTTACTAATTCTTTAGCTTCTCTAGAGTCAACTGGATTGATGATAATTATATCTACTTCTTTATCTATAAGTTTTTTTATATCTTGCCTTTGTTGTTCCTTTTCGTCATCAGCATCTAACCATATTAGGTTTACATTATCTCTTTCTTTACTATCGTACATAGCATCCTTCATAAATTCGAAAACTTCTTCTCCCATAGTTGCCATGCTAACTCCTATAGTTATCGGAGGTGGTGTTGAACTTACTTCTTCATTTTCACATCCTGTTAGAAAGAAAGAAAATATAAGAGATACAATGATAAGATTTTTTATTATTTTATTAAAGTTACTCAAATTTTTAGCACTTCCTTTTTATGAATTCCTTGTATATTAATTTTCTCTTTAAGTTCTTTTACTTTATTGTTAATTATTTATACTTCACTTGTATACCTTAAAGTTGTTGTCTTTAAGCTTATTATTAAAAAAAGTTTAAAGTAATATACTTTAAGATTTTAAAATAATAGGATAAAAAAGACTATTATTGCAATAATAATAATAAGCTAATAGTTTCCAGTAACTTTACTTTAGTTATTTTTAATTTGTTATAAGGTTTAAACTAAACTTTAAGGTGATGTGATGAAGAAAAAAAGGCTTCGTGATCGAATACAAGAGATTCTCAATAGTAATACTGATAATCCTATAAAAAAGGTTGAAGAAAAAACTTTAAGTAAAAAACTTAAGGATAATGTAAAAATTATAGAAGATATTATTGGTTTTAGTGATGATGTAGAGATTAGAAACTTTGAAATTGCCAATAAAGATAAGACCAAGGCTGCTATTATATTCATAGATGGTTTGGTTAATAGTCAGATTATTAACGATAATATTTTAAAACCATTATTGGACTTTAATTTAATTGAGGAAAATTCTAAAGAAAGTACTATTAATGATTTTGCTTCCTTTCTAGAGAGAAAAATTCTGAGTGTTGATGAAGTGGAGATAAATGATCAACTAGAAGATTTAGTACAAGGTCCTTTAATGGGTAAGACAATTTTATTAATAGATGGTTATAATAAAGGCTTGATACTTAATACAATAGGCTTGGAATTTAGAGGAGTAGAGGAACCACAAACTGAGGCAATTATTAGAGGACCTAGAGATGGCTTTACAGAGAATCTTCGAGTCAATACTTCCTTAATTAGGCGGAGAATTAAACATCCTTCTTTAAGAATAAAAAATATGGTTGTTGGTAAATACTCAAAAACCGATATTTCTATTTGTTATATAGAGGGTTTAACAAATAAGTACTTAGTTGAAGAGGTAAAAGAAAGAATTGCTAATATTGAAATTGATGGTATTCAGGATTCTGGCTATATAGAACAATTAATTGAGGATAACCATTATTCCTTATTTCCTCAATTACTATCAAGTGAGAGACCAGATAGAGCTGTTGCCAATTTACTGGAGGGAAGAATAGTAATAGTGACAGATGGTACGCCTTTTGCATTGATTGCACCAGTAACTATTAGTGTGTTTTTACAATCTCCTGAAGATTATTATGACCGTTTTATGATAGCTAGTTTATTAAGATTTATACGTTTTATTGCTTTAATTATTACTTTGACATTGCCAGCATTTTATATTGCTTTAATTGCCTATCACCCTGAAATGATCCCAACAGAGTTAGCATTAGCCTTTGCTGGAGGGAGGGCTGAAGTTCCTTTTCCTTCATATATAGAGGCTTTTTTAATGGCTGGATTAATGGAGTTGCTAAGGGAAGGTAGTGTTCGCCTGCCTACTCCTATTGGGCCGACCATTGGTATTGTAGGTGCTTTGATAATTGGAGAAGCTGCTGTTACCGCTAATATAGTAAGTCCTTTTATGGTTATTATTATAGCTACTACCACTATTGCATCTTTTGCTATTCCCAACTATAGTGCTGCTATTGCTTTGCGCTTGTTGCAATTTCCTTTGATGATTATGGCCAGTATTTTTGGTTTATATGGAATTATATTAGGTTTAATAATAATTTCAATTCATTTAGTGAGTTTAAAATCATTTGGTATTCCCTATATGACTCCAATGGCTCCTTCTCGTATTAATGATATGAAAGACACCCTGGTTAATGTACCAATTTGGTCCCGTTTTAATAGACCAAAACATTTGAGAACAAAAAATAGACAACGTTTCAGTAGTAAGGGAGATGATGACGGCAATGAAAGAACACGGTAAATTAACGGAGAGACAATTTGCCGGAATTATAGCTAATACTTTAATTGGAGCAGGTAGTCTTATTATACCCAGGACTGCTACTAATATAGCTGGCACAGGGGGCTGGATATCTCTATTAATTGCTGGATTTGCTGTAATTATTTCTCTATTTATCATGATTAGGTTGGGATTACGCTTTCCTGAGGAAACTTTTATGGAATATAGTTGTCGAATAACAAATAAATGGATTGGGAAAACCCTTGGCATTATATATTGTATTTATTGGTTGTTAGCTGCTGCTTTAATTATCAGAGTGTTTTCTTCTATGATAAAGACTACAGTTTTGTTTAATACTCCTTTAGAAATAATAATAATATCCATGTTGATTGTAGTAGTATATTTTATTAGGCATGATATACAGGTTATTGGCAGAATTAATGAGTTGTATTTCATTTTTATTATCATCCCAATTATATTAGGGGTATTTCTGGCAGTAAGAGAAATTAATGTGATAAGATTGATGCCTTTTACAGGAGGCCAGGGTATAGGGCCAATTTTTGCTGGCAGTATTGATACTTTTTTTTCTTTATTGGGATTTGAGGTAATTATACTTCTTTTACCATCTTTAGTAACACAAAAATTAGCTTATAATTATGGCACTAAAGGGATAGTATCTCCCCTGGCAGTATATATGGTTTTTGTAATAATTGCAGTAGGATTGTTTGGTGTAGAAGAATTGCAAAATCTCACCTGGCCAACTCTTGAAGTTATTAAAGCTACACCTTTTCCAGGTTTATTATTAGAAAGATTGGAGGCTGTATTTATTGCTTTTTGGGTGGTAGCTATTTTTACTAGTGCAGGAAACATATTGTACTCATCAATCCTGGGTTTTACACAGATTTTTGAACTTCATGAACATAGAACTTTAAGTTTTCCTTTCTTACCATTAGTTTTTTTTATCGCTATATATCCAGAGAATATATATAAAGTATTTGATTTTACGGATTTAATTAGTCGTCTTGGTGGATTTTTAATACTTGTAGTTCCTATTACTTTATATTTAATAGCTATTATACGGGATATAAAAGGAGATGCTCGTAGATGAAAAAAGTAATACTAATAATAATGATAGTTTTGATCTCTATTCTAAATACAGCTTGCTGGGATTTAGAAGATATTGACACAAGGGCTATCGTAATAGCTATTGCTATTGATTTCGAAGAGCCTATCCATGAAAGCCCTTATGAACATACAGAAATGATTCGTCTTACAGCTCAAATAGCTTTGCAACAACAACTAGGGGGAGGAGCAGTAGAGCCTTCTGCTATGGGAGAGGGTAGTGTCTGGAATGTTTCAGTAGTAGGAAGAAATGTGAGCATGGCATTAATGCTTTTAGAACAGAGATTACAACATGATTTATTTTTAGGACATATCAGGATGCTGGTTTTAAGTGAAGATATAGCTCGTGAAGGTGTTAATAGACACTTGAACTTTTTTCGTAATAATCCAGAGTTTAGACGCTTAAGTTTTGTCTTAATAGCTAAAAATAGTGCTGAAGATATCTTAAATACCTACCCGGCTAATGCCACTATTCAAGGAATATGGTTAAGAGATTTTGTTGAAGATGAGGTTAGAAGAGGAAATATACCTGATGTTCCTTTTTATGAATTCGTTGTTAGACTAGTTGATCAGGGTATTGATCCAGTGAGTATTTTAGTTGATAGAGACAAAGAGATAATTCGCTTTGCAGGTCTGGCTGTTTTTGAAGGTGAGAGAATGATAGGGCAGTTAAATATAGAGGAGACCTGGTCCTATGTACAATTATCAGAGAAAAAGACTGGTGGCATAGAAATTGTTACTGATGTAAAAACAGAGTTAGGAAATGTAGCTATTGAATATGAGTCAATTTCTACTAGTCTTCGCCCTAGAATAAATGATGATGGTAGTATTACTTTTCTTCTTGATATGTTTATGGAGGCAAATATTCTTTCTCAGGAAATAACATCAGATTATTCAAATCCTATCTTCTTTAATCAGCTGGAAGATAGAGTTAGTAATGAGTTGAAAAGTGAGATAGAAGTTATGTTTTTTAAAGTTCAGAATAGGTTTCAGGTAGATATTTTTGGAATGGGGAAAATGGTAAGGGCTTATTATCCAAGGAAGTGGAGGGAAATTGATGATTGGCGTGCTGAGTTTCAAAATGTTAGTTTAGAACCAAGAGTACATGTTGATTTAAGAAGAATAGGTATGAGTAGATTTATGCAGTAGTAGATAGGTAAAGGAGAAAAGTATGAATATAAAAAATAGAGATGTGAAGAAAAAAATATATTTTATTGTGTTAATTACAATTACTCTTATCTTCATTAATTTTAACTGTTTATCTATAAATCATAAAATAGATGAATGGCATTGGTTAGAAAAGCAAGGTAGAGTAGAATTATGGCAACGAAAAAGTAGCGACTTTATATCAGAGATTTTACTTAATAATAGACTTACACTTAGGAATGAAGTTTTAAGGGGATACACTATTCGCTTTGTGGAAGATGATATACCAGACTTTAATTTCTTTGACTATCCTATTGGGGTCTGGAAAGTTTATTATACTGGCTGTGATAATTCTGGTAATATTTATTTAAGAATGCACACCCTTAGAGATGGTTTAAGTGAAGAAGAAATATGGAACTTGATGAGTGCAATTGAAGAGATTAGCAAGTATGACGAGGAAGAAAATGATGAGGATTTGCTAAAGATGAGATTTGCATTCTTTAATAATGTATTGGATGATTATTTAGATAGAGAAGGGGTATTATTAATTGTAGATTCTTCAAAATCAGTAGTAATTAATGGGATTGAACAGATACCTGCATTAAATTTTATCCTAAATGATGCTCATACAGTTGTTAATATTCAGATAGGATTAAATAATTAAATATTTTTTACTCAAAATGTTTGTTTTGTATTAGCGACTTAAAATGGAAAACGGCTGTGGATTAATTTTATTAATATTAAAAATAAAGCTATTGCTATGTTAAAGATAGACCAAAAAAAAGAAACAATATAGTCTTTGTATTGAGCATATTCATAAGCATGCTCGGTTTCAATAAAAAATGTTACTATGCCTGAAAGAATTAGTAGCATTACCAGGTAAAATGAGTAGATGTTAAATACAATGTAATTCATGATATCTGCTATGGTCAATAATCTCACTTCCTTTTTCTACTTTAACCTTATCCTTGCAAATTATATTTCATAGTGGACTCCATAACCTGCTGGTGGGTAATGCCAATCAATATTATCATAGGGACATCCCCAGGGGCAGGCTCCACATTCCATACATCTTGTATAGTCAACTTTTATTTCTTGATCATCTCCTGACCAGGAAAAGACCCTGGAGGGACAGTAATAAGTACAGGGTTTATTTTCACAATTACTCAAGCAGGGTTTTTTGCTTTTGATTTTTATATGTGATTCAGCTGCTGATAAGATCATCACATTTTTTAGTGGATCTCTATTATCTTTATCGAAAGTAGTCATTATAACCTCCAATTTCTTATTGCCTGGTAGAAATCATCAACTGTTTTTTTAATAGGTTGTACTTTTTTAATTTCATTTATTATAGTATTATACTTTTCTTTTTGGCTACGGTCTCCTTCTGAGAAAAATTCATGGGCTACTTCATTAATCATCTGGCTGATTAGAAAATCTGAATCTGAATAGTCTGGCTTATAATTGATAGCTATTTGATCATTTTTTAGATTCTGATAGAAGAAGGAGTTTTGAATTTTACTTGCATAGGAGGATAAAGCTTTTTTGCTGAAATCTCCTTTAGCTTTAGCTTGCACTGTTGTTTCGGCTGCATACTTTCCTGTAAGCATTGCAACATCTGTACCATGGCGACCTGAAACTAGCATACCAGCATCACCAGCTATCAATATTCCATCGTCATATAAGCTGGGGATATCTCTATATCCTCCTTTGGGGATAATTTTTGAAAGATACTCTACAGTTTTAGCTCCTGCTAAAAGTCGTTTGATTCTGGGATGTTCCTTTAGTCTTATTAGTAATTGATAAGGATTTAAACCATTTTCAATCATTTGGTTAAGATATGATCCAACTATAATTGAAATAGAGTCCTTGTTAGTCCAAATCCCACCTTTACCAACTGTTCCAGCAGTAGGATATCCAATCATACCAATATTGATTCCTTCATCTTTTTCCAAATTAAAACGCGCTTCTATTACTTCTTTGGGCAGACTAAGTATTTCTTTAACATATAGTGTTATATAAGTGGAATTTATCTTTTTCCTAAGTCCAGCTTTTCTAGCTAAATCACCCTGGGCTCCTTCTGCAAGAATAACTATATCACTATAGATTTTACTTCCATCTGAAAGTACTATGCCACCAACTTTTTTGGAGATAAGACCATCTTTCTCGTAAAGCAAATCTTCAACTAATGTCTCATTCATTAAATGAGCTCCTGCTTCTTCAGCTTTTCCAGCTAGCCACTTATCAAAACGAGATCTAATAATTGTAAAGGTATTGTAGGGAGCTTTTAAAAAGTTATAACTGCTATATCCCATTTGTACAAATGAACTTGGCTCCATTAAGTATAGAAGTTCTGAAGCTACTGCTCTTTCTAAAGGTGCTTCTTTCCAAAATTCAGGTATTATTTTTGCTGTTACATCACTGTATATGGTTCCTCCAAACATATTTTTACTTCCGGGAAATTTACCTTTTTCTATTAATGCTACAGATAAGTTGTTTTGAGCACATAATATGGCAGCAGATGATCCTGCTGGTCCTGCTCCAACTATTATTACATCATATCGATTATGTCCCATTTTTATCAGCCTCGCTATTATCTTTTTAATTAATCTTTTACTTTTTTAGTATATAAATTTATTATTACCCTTTTTTAATCATATATTCTGGATAAAAAAATTAATAGCTACTTATAATAATATTAATAACTATATATAGAATATCACTGGCGAACTAGAACGATTTATAACACTTATTATTATTTTAAGTTTTAAGTCAGAGATAAGTAAGCTTTAAAATTAAGAAAGAAAGTATTTATTATGTAGACAAGTTGAAAGGAAAAGTATAGATGACTGATGAAAAACTTCTTTTATATTTAAATTGGTTTTATACTTTAGAACTATCTCAAGTAGATTTTTATCTTACTCAAGCAGAAAGAAGTGAAGATGAGTATATTTCTCATGTTTTATTACATCTGGTTGAAACAGAAATAGATCATGCTAAAAAAATAAAGTCATATATTCATCGTCTTGATAGCTCTCCAACAAAAATAGGGAGTAATTTATCTAAAATAAGTTCTTACTTTGCAGATTTTACGACTTACTTTGGTACAGTAAATATGTTCTTTTTGAATTATCATCTTGAAACCCTTGCTTATAAAGACTATCTGAGTTTCTTTAGAAAACTAGATAGTAATAAAACATTAGAAAAAGAGCTAGCTGATGTTCTTTTAAGTAATCTTATTGATGAAGATATACATAGAAACTGGTTTATTAGTAAAAGAGAAGCTTTAAATAAGATTAAAGCTAAGTAGAATATTGATATAACAAGATTTTATATTGAAACTTTAAAGTAAAGCTTAAAGCATAAAGATAAAAGAATACATAAAGATATTTAATCAAAGAAAATAAATGCTTTTTCTTCATCATTTTTGAAGTATTTAATGTATTTAAGTTCACCAAGCTTTTAACAGTAGATTTAGATATATTAAAATTACTTTAAGGAGTGTATGTATTATTAGTTCAATTCGGCATAGCAATTGCTACTTAAATAGTTTGATTTCAATTGCCTAATAAGAAAAGTATCATTATATATAAGTATAGTTCAGTTGAGACCTCAAAAAACTAATTGCTAGTGTTATATTAAGATCATACAAATAGATCATGTGAAATTTCTTGATGTTGGTATATTGAAGAGAAAAGAGTATCTATTTAATATTAAAAGTACATATTATATTAAAGTACATATTATAAATGGATAGAAATAATAATTAAGTAGTAAAATGCTTTAATTCCATACTCGAGTTAAAAGATTAGGATTGATAAGCTAAGCCTATATAAAACTAATCTATAATATATTAACTTAATATAGCTAGAAAGTAATTTTTTGAAATAAAGTCTTGACAGTATAAGACAGAAGTGATAAGATACTTATTGTCGTCAAGAGATATTGTAATTAAATAATTGAAATAAGCAATTTATTATTTAAATTAAAAACAGTCTTGACAGTTATTGATGAAAATGTTATAATTCTTCTTGTCGTGTTAAAAGTCTAGAAGTCGTCATAAAACATTTAAATTCTTCTTGACAAGTAACGACAGAAAAGTTATAATAGTTTTTGTGAAATGATCCTTGAAAATTAAACAACAGACAAAGACGCTAGTGCGGTTCTTTATCACTGATAAAGACCGAACAACAATGAGTAAAAGTATCATCTTAAAAGATGAGCAAACAGTAATTTCG